>JANWLI010000025.1 GCA_025450975.1 Candidatus Kapaibacterium sp.
ATATACGAACGAACTCTCTACCAAGTGCTCGGGCGATCGAACGTGCGAGCGAAGTTTTACCTACGCCCGGAGGGCCGACAAGACACAGTATCTGCCCACGCATCTTCTCAACAAGGTTGAGAACGGCGATGTGTTCAAGGATACGATCTTTGGGCTTTTCGAGAGCGTAGTGATCGTTCTCAAGTACTTCACGCACGTGCTCGATATTGAGAATATCCTGTGTTCGCTTATTCCACGGCACTTGCGCTATCCACTCGAGATAGGTACGAATGACGCCGGACTCCGGCGACATCGATGGCGTCTTCTTCAGACGCTCGACCTCTTCATTTGCTTTTGTTTGAACTACCGGGGGAAGCTTCGCTTCGCGTAGCTGTTGTGCGAGTTTACCAAGTTCGGGATGCTCTTCCAGCGCTTCTTCTTCAAGCTCGGATTGAAGTGCGCGGATCTGCTCACCAATAAAAAATCTACGCTGCGATTTTTGGATCGTGCTCTGGACCTTCTGGTCGATATCCTGCTCGATCTTAAGAATATCGATCTCCGAAGCAAGCAGTCCGGATAAATGCAGATACTGCTCGCGGATATCGGTCAGCTCAAGTACTTTCTGCTTCGATGCAAGATCTTTCGTGATATGCGCAGCAATGTAGAACAGCTTGCGGCGCGGATCGGCCATGTTTTCGAATGCCATCAACACTTCCGGCGGATAGTGCTGTCCTTGACGAATGTAGGTGCGGAATTGCTCGGACGTATGGCGAACAAGCGCTTCCAACTCCGGCGTGGCCTTGACGACTGCCTTAACGATCTCCAGCTTTGCCTCGATGTGCCCGTCACCCTGAAGGTACTTCTTTACATGGACCTGCTCAAGGCCGTCGACAAGCACTTTGACTAACCCGTTAGGTAAGCGGATCACACGAACGATACGCGCTAGCGTACCGAATTCATAAAGCTCATCCTGCGATGGTTCGTCGGCAGCCGCATTTTTCTGAGCAACGAGAAGGATAAACTTCTCGCGCAGCATCGCAGCATTGGTTGCCGAAAGCGAGCTTTCACGGCCTACGAGGACGGGAAAGATCATGTACGGAAAGATGACGACATCGCGAAGCGCAAGCACAGGTACCTGCTCGGGAATGCTCAGTGCTTCTTCAGGCTGAGCCCCCTCGGGTTTTATCATCAAATGGGCTTTTCCGTTCTCGGCTTCGAGTGGGAGTTGCTTTAGGGACTTTGATTTTTTTGAACCGGATTTTGCCATCGTCTTTTTAGAACATTTGTCTGCTAAATACAGTGCATCTTCAATCGTGCTATTAGAATAGAAGTGCAAAAATTATGCAAATTCGCCTGTATAAGGAAAATAAACAAAGAAGTTACAGGGCATGACAAAATGTCAGGTCGCTACTGCCAATTATTTCCTGTTCTCGCCCTTTCTGACAGTCTGTAGTCAGTCTAACCTCAAATAAATGGGTAAATATTGCTTGGCACATTTTTTCAAGTATAGTGGGCAAGACATGAAATTCATTATGGAAGGAGATAAAATTATGTTCAGTGTTCAACGTCACCAACCCCGCTTTAATGATCTGTGGAATCGCAACGTCAACACGATTTTCAATGATTTTACGAAGGATTTCGGCGCCAGCAATCTCGTGCCACGCGTCGATATCTCCGACGATGCTGCCCAGATCTACATCAACGCAGAACTTCCGGGACTTAAGCAGGAAGACGTGAAAGTCACGGTTTCCGACGGAGTCCTGACGATCCGCGGCGAAAAGAAGCATGAAGAAAAGAAGGAAGACCGCAATTACTACCGGATCGAGCGCCGCTTTGGCGAGTTCGTCCGTCAGTTTGCCCTTCCTGATAACATTAAATCGGAGAACATTCGAGCTGAGTTTACCAACGGAATCCTCGAGATCATGATCCCGAAGGCTGCGCCGGAAAAACCGCAGGAGCGAGAGATCCCGATCAACGTACTGCAATAGCGGTATTTTTGCAAGGCTATACTAACCTCGCACCTATAAAATGGATATGATCGTAAAAATTATCATCGGCGTCATCATCGCCTTAGTGGTCGGACTGCTCATCAGCGGCATTGTTGCCCGCGGTCCGAAAAAGAAATATGATGCCGTTGGCAAATAAACAAGTAGCTAGTAGGACATATAGGTCGTATAGTACCTATATGTCCTATTGATAAGAAAAGGAAAATTATGAGTAAAATTATTGGCATTGACTTAGGCACGACAAATTCGTGCGTGGCCGTCATGGAAGGCACCCAGCCAACTGTGATCGCAAATACTGAAGGTATGCGTACTACCCCGTCCGTCGTCGCATTCACCAAATCCGGCGAGCGTCTTGTCGGTCAGGCTGCAAAACGCCAGGCCGTCACGAATCCGACAAACACGATCTCCTCGATCAAGCGCTTCATGGGGCGTCGCTTCGATGAAGTGAACGAAGAGCAGAAGCTCGTCCCGTATGATGTGAAGCCCGGTGAAGCGAATTCTGTAAAGATCGATATCGCCGGCAAAGCATATACACCACAGGAGATCTCGGCAATGACCTTGCAGAAGATGAAGCAGACCGCCGAAGATTATCTCGGACAAAAAATTACAGAGGCGGTGATCACCGTCCCTGCGTACTTCAACGACGCGCAGCGTCAGGCTACGAAAGATGCCGGCGAGATCGCAGGACTTACGGTTCGCCGTATCATCAACGAGCCGACGGCTGCAGCGCTTGCCTACGGCCTTGATAAGAAAGGCAAGAATGAGAAAGTCGCTGTCTATGACTTTGGCGGCGGTACATTCGACATTTCGATCCTTGAGCTTGGCGACGGCGTCTTCGAAGTAAAGTCGACCGATGGCGATACGCACCTCGGCGGCGATAACATCGATGCACGCTTAGTCGATTACCTCGCAGATGAGTTTATCAAATCCGACGGCATCGATCTTCGCAAGGATCCGATGGCGCTTCAGCGCCTGAAAGAAGCTTCTGAAAAGGCAAAGATGGAGCTTTCGCAACTGATGCAGACGGACATCAATCTTCCGTTCATCACTGCAACGGCTGAAGGCCCGAAGCACATGAACATTACGATGACTCGCGCAAAGTTCGAGTCGCTCGTTGCCGAGATCCTCAATCGCACGATCGAGCCGTGCAAACGTGCAATGCAGAATGCAAAAGTAACGCCGAGCGATATCGACGAGGTCATCCTCGTCGGCGGTTCGACACGCATTCCGAAAGTACAGGAGATCGTCCGCAATCTCTTTAATAAGGAGCCGCATAAGGGTGTAAATCCCGATGAAGTTGTCGCCATTGGCGCAGCGATCCAGGGTGCCGTCCTTGCAGGCGAAGTAAAAGACGTTCTGCTGCTCGACGTAACGCCGCTTACACTCGCGATCGAAACGCTCGGGGGAGTTGCAACGCCTATGATCCAGTCGAACACGACGATCCCGACACGTAAGAGCGAGACATTCTCGACAGCTTCGGATAACCAGCCTTCGGTGGAAATCCACATCGTCCAGGGCGAACGTCCGATGGCGATCGATAATAAGTCGCTGGGTAAATTCCATCTCGATGGTATTCCGCCGGCTCCGCGCGGTACGCCGCAGGTCGAAGTGACATTCGATATCGATGCGAACGGCATTCTCAATGTCGGTGCAAAAGACAAAGCAACCGGCAAAGAGCAGTCGATCCGCATTACATCATCCGGCGGTCTTTCGAAAGATGAGATCGAGAAGATGAAGCGCGATGCCGAAGCTCACAAAGCCGAAGACATCAAGCGCAAAGAAGAAGTGGAGACACGCAATCAGGGCGATCAACTTGTGATCCAGTCGAAGAAGCAGCTTGATGAACTCAAGGATAAGCTTACTCCGGAAGCACAGGGCAAGATCAACACGGCGATCACGGATCTCGAGAATGCCTTAAAGGGTACTGCGAGCGACCCGATCAAGCAGAGTGTCGAAGCTCTGAACCGTGCCTGGAGCGAAGCATCCTCGCAGTTGTATCAGCAGCAGCCGACCGATGGCTCAGCAGGTGCTCCGCCGCCGGGAGGCAATGGCCAGACGCCGCCAAACGGCAATGTCGAGAACGCTGAGTATACAGTTGTCGACGACGAGAAGAAGTAAAATCTCGTTAGGGTGAATGAATAAAAAAAGGCGCGAATCTTCGCGCCTTTTCTTTTTCGAGAAAGTGGTAAATCCTAAGACTCTTTCCTGTCGTCATCTTCAGGCGGGCTCCAGTCCTCGGTGCGAGGACCTTTCCCTCTGCTCCAGGTTTCCACTCTGTCCCCTTTTCTCCTGCTCCAGCTTTCCCATTTGTCATGCTCGTGCTGGCGCCACTGCTCGCCCCATGACTTCCATTGCTCACGCATCTTCTCGCGCTCTTCCGGGCTCATGCGCTCCCACTTCTGCATCATGTTCCACCACATCTTATGCTTGCGATGACGCGAGGGCCCTCCCCTGCCCGGACCATGGCCCAGGAGTATCTTCGTCAATGCCAGTAGGCCGACGGCTTGCCAGAATGATAACTCCGGCCCGCCGAAGAGGTCGGGGATCAACCCATTCCACAAGAGCATTACAATAAGCCCGAACAGCGGAAGGAACACTAGAATAAACCCTATGAACATAGGGAATCGATACCATGCTTTGCGTTGCATATACTTTCCTTTCTCGAAAAAAACTATCCAAAAAATTCGTCGTAAAGATCTTGCAGCCGTGCCCGTAGCCCGAGCACTGCATATCGCTTTCGCGAGAGCAATGTGTTCAGCGGTACGCCACTTTCTTCTGCGATCTCCTTAAAACTTTGTCCCTCGATCTCCTGCTTGATAAACAGCTCTCGCTGTTCGTCAGGAAGCGTTGAGAGCGCTTCGTTAAACTCATCCATCACCCGGGTCCGCAAGAATTTGTCATCCGGCCGTGCTTCGGGATCTGCGAGCGCCTCTTCGAAATAATCGAATGGTGTCTCCTCACTTCCAGAAGCTGCTCTTGGTATGCGCTCCGGACGCTTTTTGCGGTAAAAATCAACAATCCTGTTCGAAGCAACCCGATAGAGCCACGACGCGGCGCTATCGATCGGCCCTTCGCGGACGGTGGCGATGAACTGGCCAAAGACGTCCTGCAGGATATCTTCGGCATCCTCGTCCGAATTCACGCGCTGGCGAATAAAGTCGAGCAGCCGCCGCCGCTCGCGGCGGACAGTCTGTGAGATCTCGGTATTTTGCCGTTCTATTGCCAATGCGTTCGTCAAACCATCTCCCGAATACCTGGAAAGACGATCTGCCTTGCTATTTATTGTATTCTACTAAAAATCTTCCGGTTATCAGCCGTAACTTTGCCGGCACCACTTATGCCGCTGACACTAGTTTTTGATATCGAGACTACCCCGCTTGACTTTGACACGACCTTCGATGACGTGCAGAAAGAATATCTCCTGCGCGGCCTCGAAGACGAAGAAAAGATCGAAAAGCTCAAAGGGCTCGGAGCGCTAAACCCGCTCCTTGGGCAATGTATCACTATTGGTCTCTATACCGTCGAACAAAAATATGGCGCTGCACTCTATCTCGCAAAAGAAGAGCTTGAAGAAGTGACGACGCTCGACGACATGCGGCTGAAGTATCGCTCCTTTACGGACGAAGCTGCAATGTTCCGGCACTTCTGGAAGATCCTCGAAGAGAACAAGTTCACAACGATGGTTACCTTCAATGGACGCGGCTTCGACTGTCCGTTCCTTATGCTTCGAAGTGCTGTGCTAGGCATCAGGCCATCGGTAAATCTGATGGCAGGTACGCGGTGGGATTTCAAGGTCGGCTCAACCGAACACATCGATCTTATCGACAAGCTCTCCTTTAACATTGGCTTTGATCGTGCAGGAGCTGCCCGGCGTTTCAACCTCGACTTTTATACAAAGGCCTTTGGTGTTCCCTCCCCAAAAACCGGCGGTATTACTGGTCATGACGTTCCGATCTTCTACAAAGAGGGCAAAATGCGCGAGATCGCAGAGTACTGCCTCCGTGATGTCCGCGCAACGGGCGACCTCTACGAGAAATGGACTGAATTGCTTAGATTCTAGCTCAGGGAACCAAGGACCCCTAAACCTTCCTCTCCTTAATCCGATAATTTCATCAAGTTAATGGCATATCCGTTTTCAGATATTGAGAAAAAGTGGCAGGACGCCTGGCGTATGAACAAGACGTACGAGGTTTTGCATGACGATGCAAAGCAAAAGTACTACGTTCTTGATATGTTCGCCTACCCCTCCGGCGCCGGACTGCACATGGGTCATCCGATGGGCTACACCGGCTCCGACATTATCGCCCGCTACAAACGAATGAGCGGATTTAACGTCCTGCATCCCTTCGGCTGGGACGCATTCGGACTTCCTGCTGAGCAGTATGCCGTAAAGATGAAGCGCCATCCGCGCGAAACGTCGGAAGAAAACATCGCGAATTTCCGTCGCCAGCTCGATATGCTCGGCTATGGCTACGACTGGTCGCGTGAAGTAAATACCACCGATCCAACATTTTTCAAATGGACACAGTGGATCTTCCTGAAGATCTACAACTCCTACTTCGATATAACCGAGAATAAAGCGCTGCCGATCGACCTCCTAATTGTCTACTTTGGCAAGCATGGAAGCGATGGCGCTCCCGTTACGCATCCGCACGGAGCGATCAAATTCAGCGCCGGCGAGTGGAAAGATTTTACCAACAAGCAGCGTGCCGATGTCCTGAATAACTATCGTCTCGCATTTCTCTCGGACGCTCCGGTAAATTGGTGTCCGGAATTGGGCACGGTACTCGCCAACGAGGAAGTTGCTGAGCAGGAAGAAAAAGGATTTACTGTTGTCCGCCGCAACATGCGACAGTGGATGCTGCGCATTACTGCGTACGCAGATCGCCTGCTGCAGGACCTCGACCTGATCGATTGGCCAGCCTCGACAAAAGAACAGCAACGCAACTGGATCGGCAAGAGCCAGGGCGCTGAAGTAGATTTCAACTTACAGGATCGCGAAGAGATCATCCGCGTCTATACGACACGTCCCGATACGATCTTCGGCGCAACTTATATGGTGCTTGCGCCTGAGCATCCACTCGTTGATTTCATCACGACGAAGTCGGAGAAAACTGCGGTCAAGACCTACAAGCACGACGCTGCAAAGAAAAGCGAGCTCGAGCGTACAGACCTTGCGAAGACCAAGACCGGCGTCTTTACAGGCGCCTATGCGATAAATCCTGCAACCGGTGAGCCGGTCCCGATCTGGATCGCAGATTATGTGCTGGCCACCTACGGGACGGGTGCCATTATGGCAGTCCCGGGCAATGATGAGCGCGATTTCGAATTTGCGAAGACATTCGAACTGCCCATCATCAACGTTGTCGACAATGCAGGTGCAACGTCAGATGATAAGTGGGATGACCGCAGAGCTGAAGAGGGTGTTGCCACGAAGTCAGGATTTTTAGACGGGCTCCCGACTCCGGAAGCAAAACGAACCGCGATCGAGTGGCTCGAAGAAAAAGGAATTGGCAAAGGCGCGATCAAATTCAAGTTTCGTGACTGGCTCTTCTCCCGCCAACGCTATTGGGGCGAGCCCTTCCCTATCATTTATGTAAATGAGGGTGACGGCGAGTATGCAAAGGCATTGCCGGAAACGATGCTGCCCGTAACGTTACCGGATGTAGAAAGCTACAGCCCAAGCGGGACCGGCGAATCGCCACTCGTTGCTATTCCGGAGTGGCTCAATACAACCGATCTCGAAACCGGCCAGCCGGCTAAACGCGAAACGAACACTATGCCGCAGTGGGCAGGCTCGTCATGGTACTATCTGCGCTATGCAGATTCTCGCAACGATGCAGAGCTGATCTCCAAAGCTGCCGATTCGTACTGGAACCCGGTCGATCTGTATATTGGCGGAAATGAACATGCAGTAACGCACCTGCTCTATTCCCGCTTCTGGCACAAAGTACTTTTTGATTATGGCGTCGTCGGCTATCCAGAGCCATTTAAACGTCTTTTCCATCAGGGCATGCTGCTTGGTGAGAATGGCGCGAAGATGTCGAAGTCGCTTGGAAATGTCGTTAATCCCGACGACGTGATCGCCGATTACGGCACAGACACACTGCGCATGTACCTCATGTTCCTCGGACCGCTCGAAACAGGTGGACCGTGGAATGCGAAGGGCATCAACGGCGTACACAGATTCCTGAATCGCATATGGCGTCTTATCGTCAATGAAGAAGGTGAGACAGATCTGTCGCGCACCGTCGATCGTCCGCTCAATAAGAAAGAAGAGCAGATCCTTCATAAGACGATCCGGAAAGTAGGCGAAGACATCGATGGCATCAGATTCAACACTGCCATCAGTGCACTGATGATCTTCCTCAATGAAGTAACTGAAGGCGAAAAGCCGCAGATGCCGCGTACAATTCTTGAGCCGCTCATTCAACTCGTCGCTCCGTTCGCTCCGCATATTGCTGAAGAGCTTTGGGCACGACTGGGATATTCGGATACGATCTTCAATTCAACTTTCCCGAAATACGACGAGGCGAAGACCGTCGAGGATACGATCACGCTCGTATTCCAGGTAAACGGAAAAGTACGCGACAAACTGGAAGTGCCACGCGGTTTATCGCGCGATGAGCTCGAGAAATTTGCATTTTCCAGCGAGCGCGTGCAGAAACATATCGGCTCATCCGCGATCAAAAAAATGATCGTTGTACCAGATAAATTGGTCAACGTCGTTGTTGGATAGCGGAATTTCTTCGCTTAATTCTGCAACTTTTTCGGATAAATTTGCAGTTATAAGGAGGCTCATCATTCCAGCGATTAAGCAGCCTATGGACAAAAACACGCTGCCAAATTATAACGGCGAACACATTCTCTCCCCGAACAGCAGACCTGCTCATTCAGGCCCGGAACTGTGCGCAAACCTTCCCTCAACTGCTCATAAGTTAGCAAGTGAATTGATCTTACGTCAACTCGAACTCCGCAAGCTTCAGATGCGTCATACCGCGTTCGGTGTCAATACACAGAGCGGATACGAACTCCGTATCGGATAAATCTTAGAAAATCAACAAGTTAAGCCAGGCCATCTGGCTTTTTCTGTTTCTGGCGGCTAAACTTCCTGCCAACTTCTTTGATAAGCGCAAGTTCGCGGCTTGAGAAGAATCCAAAGAGAAATAGGGAGATGATCGTTATAACAACTAATCCAATCCGCAGAAGTATCGTCGTTGGTTCCCCAGTGATAATCTTCCCGAGCAGGACAATTCGCTCGATCACAAAAGCACTAATTACAAGTACAAAAAGGATGAAGACTCTTCCCCACTCGTACGGCACTTTGTATGCGGTATTCGAGACCCTGTAGATCGCAACTGACATTACAATGTAAGAGGCGAGCGTCGCATATGCTGCACCCATCATGCCGAAGACCGGTATCAGCGTAAGGTTGCCAAGAATATTAATGACTGCACCTAACCCCGTTATAAGCGGAAGCGACTTGTTCTTCTCCTTAATGTAAATGCCTGCGATAAAATTAGTATACGCTCCCTGAAAAACGTAGGCAAGCAAAATGAATGGGATGATTGGTATGCCTTCAAAGTAATCAGATCGAAGTAAACTCCGTCCGAAGATCGGCGTCGTTAGGATGTACGGCAGGAAGAACGAAAGCAGCAGAAACGCAACAAGTGAGATGAGCATGAAATACGTGAAGACCTTCGCGAAGATCTGCCGCGCGCGCGCATCATCAGTCTTATGCTGCCGCATAAAGAACGGCCGCCAGGCATATTCAAAGAGACTCACGAAGATCATCATCGTAAATCCCATGCGGTAGTTCGCCTGGAAGACGCCCAGCATACCGAGCCCGAGAAACGCCTGGATCGTCGGCCGGTTGATCACCTGTACCATGATCGCACCGATATGCGCCGGCACATTCGTTAATCCGAACGGCAGCATCTTCTTCAGCACTGATCTGTCGAAGCTTAGTTCGAGATGCTTAGCAAACGATGGAATCAGCATGACGAATGTCAGTACAGAGGCGACAAGGTTTGCCAGAAAGATACCTTCTACGCCAATCCCAAGACCGAGGATAAAAACGAAGTTTAGCGCAAGCGTGACGATGATATTGATCAGCTTCAGTGTAGCGAAGTGCTTTGCTCTGCGCTCAAGCCGTAGCCTTGCGAACGGAATGATCGCCAGGCTATCGAAGAAGAGAATACCGACGCCGTAGAGGAGTATCGTCTCCAGCATCGGGCGCATGGGCTCGATGTCCGTCTTCGGATCGAAGAATACAGGATTGACAAGCGACGGAACAAGTAAAACGAAAACGACTGAAAGCAGAAAACCAAAAATGAGAATGACATTGAACGGCGCTGAGAAGAAGCGCTTATCCTGCGCGTGATCGCCCTGCTCCTGCTCGCCGCGCGAGGCATAGCGGAAGTAGGCGCCTTCAAGACCGAGCGGGTAGATCACGTTCAGGAAGGCAATGTAGGCATAGAGCGATGTCGAGATCCCATACTCGGCCGTCGAGGCAAGAACGTTGACATAGAACGGAACAAGAAGAAAGTTGAGAAAGCGGCCGATGACGGTGCTGACTCCATAAATGGCAGTGTCTTTGGTTAGCGAGAGGAGTTCTTTGCGCATTTACTTCACTGCAATGTGCATCGTGACGATCCCTGCGGTAAGGTCTTTCCACCGTGCTTCCGAAAAACCTGCGCCGCGAAGCATCTCAACAATTGTCTCACGCTCCGGAAAGCGACGGATGGAATCCGGCAAATAGGCATAAGCCTCTCCATGCTTCGACACGGTCTTACCGATAAGCGGCACAATAAACTTTGAGTAGAACGTGTAGAGCTGCTTCATCGGAAAACCGCGAGGCTTCGAAAGCTCGAGATTAACAAAGATCCCTCCCGGCTTCAGTACTCTGTTGATCTCCCTGAATGCAATGTCGAGATTGGTAAAGTTGCGTGTTCCGAAGCCGATCGTTACTGCGTCAAATGAGCCATCGGGAAATTCCAGCGCTTCGACATCCCCTTCCGAAATCCTGATATTCGCGCCTCGCTGATCGATCTTCTGCTGAAAGAGATCGAGCATCGGCTTTGCCAGATCGACGCCGACGATCTGCGCGTCGGGAATCTGCCTCACTGCTTCAAACGAGAGATCACCGGTGCCACAGGCAATATCGAGGATCATTGACGATGTTACGCCTGAAGCAGTCCGGTGCTCTCGAACAGTACGGATAGCCCGCTTGCGCCAGCTGTAGTCGCGGCCAAAGGAGAGAAAGTGATTGAGGAAATCATACCGCCCGGCGATATCGGAAAACATCGAACGCACATACGCCTTCTTTTCCTCGCGCGAGCGAAATGAGAACTGTTCGGAAGTCATTGGTACAAAAATACCTTACGCAGAGATGGCGATGAAGTTATCATGGTAATGAACAGGCCTTACAATAATTCAGATAACTGCACGTCATACCGATCAACTGCCGACTTTTCAAGAATAAATAAATACTTTAGGAAACTCAAAGAGTAGATTAATGTTATTTGTGCATCCAGAAAATGACTGACGGTCAGTTATTTTACGTGTAACATAAGTATGGACGTGCCGTAAGTCACCAATAATCATCAGGCATATTACAGGTAAGTAGTTAGGAATAAAGAAGATGGGAATAGTAGAACGTAAGGAACGGGAAAAAGAAGCAAGGCGCAGTCAGATCCTCGATGCAGCAGAATTGATCTTCCAGTCCAAGGGTCTCGGCCAGACTACCATGGACGACATCGCTCGGGAAGCAGAGCTGGCAAAGGGTACGATCTACCTCTATTACCGCAATAAAGACGAGCTGATCCTCGGCATTATGCTCCGTGCGCAGGATACCATGCTCGCCCAATTCCAGGAAGCTGTGAGCACTTCATCGCTTTCGCTTCAGCGCTTAACGGCGCTCGGCACTTCCTACTGGAATTACGTGACGGCCCATGGCTTCCACTTCTCGCTGATGTGTATGTCGGAGAATCTTCCGCAGCGCCAGCAGATCAACGACGAACTGATCCTCCAGTTTTACGAGAACACAAACGGGATCTGGCGCCTGCTAGTCGGCCTCATCGAAGAAGGCAAACGCGAAGGCACCGTGCGTCCGGAAGTAGAAAGTTTTTCCGCAGCCTGTTCGCTGTGGATGAATTGCCTCGGCGTGCTCCGCGTCTACCACACGTCGCTTCAATCCGGTAATTGCTACTCGCAGAAACCTGAGTTGAATTTCTCAAAGATGGATTTCCGTCGCATGTACGAGCTTGCATCGTCGCTTGTGCTCTCGCAGATCGTCACACCGGAAGGTGCAAAGTATATCACGCCGGTGCAATTCCCTTCTATGCAGGAGCTTGGTGTCGATCCTGGCCACGTCCTTGACGGCGTACAGGTCGCTTCCGAACCAATGACCACTGAGATCTTAAAATCAGCTACACTCGAAAACTAATGCAACGCTCTCTCCCTCTTATCTTACTACTATTCGTTTCCTGGAGTACGGCTTCTGCCCAGCCTCAGGTACCGCAGGCACTGCGCAGCTATATTGAAACTGCGCTTGCACAAAACCCGGACGTTCTGGCAGCCCGCGCAAAGTGGGCAGGCGTCGATGCCCGCGCCGACAGGGCGCAATCGCTGCTTCTACCCACCGTCGATTTCACAGCTCGGTTTACCGGATTTTCCGGCGGCCGCATCATCGAGATCCCTAACGTCGGATCGGTGAACACAGCCGGCCTCGGCATCTCGCCCTGGGACAACAAATTCGAAGCGTTCTGGCCGATCGGTAATTATGCGATCTGGAGCGGCGATGCGGCAGCCGATGCATTCCTTGATGCAGCAACATCGGAAGTACAGGCTAAAGAACTTTCCATTGGGTACACCGTGAGTGAGGCGTACTATACATACGCAAAGGCAACGGAGTTACTGAACATTCGCAAGAATGCACTCAATCTTGCAGAAGAAAATCTGCGCATTGCGAACGTACTTTTCAACACGGAGAAAGTAGCGAAGAACGATGTGCTGCGTGCCGAAGTCGCCGTTGCAGTTGCAGAGGGTGATGTGATACAGGCTAAAGGAATGCAGAGCCTTTCGCGTAGCCGCTTTAACTCTATGCTCCAACGTGCGAACGATGCCGATGTTCAGCTGCCGGCTCCGCAGGAAGTCGAAGTACTGGCCAACGCAAGCGAAGAACTTACCCTTTCGAGCGACAAGGCGATCGCAACATTATCGCTCCCCTCACTCTCAGACGATGCCGCCAGGGCCTTAGCAGCACGGCCTGAACTTGACCAGCTTAATCATAGTGAAGATGCGCTTCGTGGCGTGAAGCGTGCCTCGAGTGCCGACTACTTCCCCAATGTCGCACTCTTTGCAAGCTATGGATGGCAGGAAATGGACCTTCAGTTTTCTTCGCAGGCAGATAATCTAATCGGTGGCGTCCAACTCCGCTGGAATCTCTTCTCCGGTTTTGGCACAAGCGCAAAAGTGCGCGAAGCCGAGTCGCAGCTCGAAGAACTTCGCTACCAGCGTGAGAATGCGATCTCCGGCATTAAACTCGAAGTCGAGAATGCACGCACGGAGCGTGTCGTAGCGGCTGATCGCCTGGTCGTTGCCCGCAAGCAGCTCAAGAGCGCCGAAGAGAACTACCGCATCACGAAGATCCAGTATGATAACGGCACAATGCCGCTTATTACACTCCTCGATGCAGAGACCGTGCTCTCCAATGCAAAAGCAAACCTGACAACCACGACGTACGACGTCCTCATTGCCGATGCGAAGTACAGAAAAGCTTTAGGAATCCGTTAAAAATTTTAAAATCACTACTTCATATGTTTAGGAAATACTACAAAACAGTTTTGACCTTCGCAGTCCTTAGCGGACTTCTTAGTCTCAGCTCCTGCAAAGAAAGCGAAGCCGAGCAGGTAAAGAAGGATGAAGTCTTTACAGTAAAGACTGCGAACGTCGAAGTCGCTCCGATGACGCTTTCCTTCAAAGCAACCGGGACACTCGAAGGTATTCGCGAGGCAACGGTCATGAGCGAGACGCAGGGACGTGTCGTATCCGTGCAGGCAAGAAACGGCGTCCGCGTTGGCGCAGGCTCGTCACTGGCAGTCGTCGAAAGCGAACTGAAGGCGATCGCGGTCAAACAGGCTGAAGCCGGACGATTGACGGCCGAAGCAGCGCATCAGAAAGCACTTCTCGATCTCAAGCGCACGCAGGAGCTGTTCGACCAGAAGGCGACCACCAAGAGCCAACTGGAGATCTCCGAGCTTAGCGTGAAAAGCGCTGAAGCACAGCTTAAAGCAGCTGAGAGCGGTGAAAGCCTTGCACGTCGCCAGCTCTCCGATGCGTCGGTCAGAGCACCCTTTGCAGGCGTCGTCGCCATGAAGTATGTGAATCAGGGCGAACTACTCGGACCGGGCGTGCGCGTTGCGACGCTCGTCGATGACTCGAAGATGAAGATGAAGATCAACATCGGCGAACTCGATGTCCCCATGGTGAAGATCGGTGATGCTGTCACGATCCGCGTCGATGCACTTGCAAAAGAATTTGAAGGCCGCATCGCAACGATCTCGAGCAAAGCCGATATGGCGCGCACCTACATGCTCGAAGTGGAGCTGCCGAACGCGAACCATGAACTCAAGAGCGGTATGTTCGCCCGCGCTGAGATCAGGCAGGACGCTGCCCGCGAAGTAACGGTCGTTCCTTCCGAAGCCATCATCACGAGCGGTCAGCGCTCGCAGGTATACGTAGCCGAAGGCAATGTTGCAAAACTTAAGGCCGTAAAGCTCGGCTCCTCGGACCGCACGAATGTAGAGATCACCGAAGGCGTCAAGGCCGGCGAGAAAGTGATCACGTTCGGACAGAACCAGTTAAAAGACGGCGCAAAGATCACCGTCAAAAATTAAAATTTATTTTTAATTTTTCATTTTGAATTTATAATTCTTTATGACAATTACAGAACTTGCAATAAAACGGCCATCCTTCATTACGATCATCTTCGTCGCGCTCAGCGTTGTTGGTATCCTGGCATACTCAAGCCTCGGTACAGACCTGCTGCCGAAGATGGATTGGCCGTTCATTACCGTACTCACAACCTATCCTGGCGCAGGCCCGGAAGAGGTTGAAGATCTTATCTCGAAGCCGATCGAAGAAGCGATCGCCGGCACAAACAAACTTGATAATGTGCGCTCTATCTCGAACGAAGGATATTCGATCGTCATGGGCCAGTACTTACTCGACGCTAAGACGGACGAAGCTGCGATCGATGTGCAGCGACGGATCGAGCAGATCAAGTCCAAGCTTCCGAAAGATGCCGACGAACCGCGCATCCTAAAGAATGACATCAGCGCAATGCCCGTCATTCGTCTTGCTATGACGTCATCGGTACTGACTTCGACGGAAGCTTACCAATTTGCCAAGGACAAGCTTAAACCACGTTTCGAAGCGCTCGAAGGTGTCGGTACGGTCGAAGTGACCGGCGGCAGAAAGCGTGAGATCCGTATCGCAGTCGATAACGACAAGCTGCGTGCGTATAACTTATCGATCATGCAGATCTCGCAGTCGTTGCAGGCTGAGAATCTCGATTTCCCTACCGGCACGATCAAGCAGCAGCAGGATCAGTTCGTTGTCAGAGTTAAAGGCAAATTCACCAATCTTGAGGAGATCAAGACGCTTCCGGTGAGCCGCACACAAACTGGTTCGGTAATCTACCTTGGAGACGTGGCGACTGTCACTGATACCTATAGTGAAGACATGCAGCCGACGCGGCTCAATAATGAGGATGCAATCGGCATGCTGATCGTCAAACAATCGGATGCAAACGCAACCGATGTTGCCGATCGGATCTACGCCATGCTCACCACACTGGAAAAAGAGTATGCTACCGACGGCATCTCGTTCAAGATCGCCCAGGACGCGACGCACTTTACTCGTGCATCGATCAGCGAAGTATTCCGCGATCTGCTGATCGCCATCCTGCTCGTATCGCTCGTCCTGTTCCTCTTCCTGAAGAGCGGTCGGAATGCACTCATCGTCTTGATCTCGATCCCAACGTCGCTTATTGCCACCGGCATTGCAATGTATCTTTTCGGCTTTACGCTGAATATGATGAGCTTGATGGCACTGGCACTGGTGATCGGTATTCTTGTCGATGACTCTATCGTCGTTCTTGAGAATATTCATCGCAAGCTTGAAGAAGGCATGAGCCCGGTCAAAGCCGCGATCGCCGGACGTAATGAGATCGGCTTCGCAGCGCTGGCCATCACACTCGTTGACGTCGTCGTGTTTCTGCCGATGTCACTTGTCGGTGGTATTTCAGGCAAGATCTTCCGCGAATTCGGTATTACCGTCGTCGTTTCGACGTTGATGTCGCTGTTTGTCAGCTTTACGCTGACGCCACTGTTGGCATCGAAATTCGGCAGAGCACATGAAGAGATCCGCTTCGGACCGATGCGTTGGCTCAGTAATAAATTCGAAGCGTTTCAGGATTGGCTGACGGAAAAGTATCGTAGCGTCCTTGCATGGTCGCTCGAGCATCGCTGGGTCATTGTGACGTCATCGTTCACTATGTTCATTGCAAGCTGCAGTCTCGTCTTTACCGGTCAGATCGGTGGCGAGTTCATTACTGCTCCGGACCGTGGCGAATTTGCCGTGAACTTCGACTTCCCGCCCGGCACAAACATCCAGACGTCCGATTCGCTTATTCGCCAGTTCGAACATGAGATCGCTAAAGACTCGAATGTCGAGCGCTACCTCACGATCGTCGGCAAGCAGGAAGACGCATGGATGATCAAGGAACGTCCAAGCGTCGGTCAGATCCAGGTGAAGCTCGTCGATCCGAAGAAGCGAACTATGTCCTCCATGGCTGCGATGCAGCGTGTGAAGGAAGCATCACTGAAGTTTCCGGGGCTTATGGTACGAACCGAGCCG
>JANWLI010000026.1 GCA_025450975.1 Candidatus Kapaibacterium sp.
CCGAATCGGTCAGCACACTTCCCTGCCAGTTTGTAAACTTGTGAATGCCACCTGCTTCACGAACGATGGATGTGCCCGGTCGCAGATAAAGGTGATATGCATTCGCAAGATGCAACCTAGCTCCGGTTTCCCAAAGATCGCGTGAGGTCAGTCCCTTCACATCGCCGAGTGTTCCGACGGGCATGAAGCATGGCGTTTCGATCTCGCCATGAGCGGTGCGCACGAGGCCTGCCCGCGCCTTCGTCTGAGAATCAGTATGAAGGAGTTGGAAAAACATTAATAGAGTTGGAGCTGAACGCTTCGATGCGCGAGTTCGCGTTCACGGGAATCGTTGGTTGCAATGATGACGACTTTCCCTTGCGAACTGGCAGTGCGAATGTGATCGAAGAGTATCTGTATCCCCTCTTCATCGAGAGTAGACGACGGCTCATCGAAGAGCAGGATCGAAGGATCGCCTACCGAAGCCATGGCGAGCGTTACGCGCTGCTTCATACCGGAGCTGTAGTGACCGATGAGGCGGGAGCTTTCGGCAATGGTCTTATCAAGCCCGAAATGCTCAAGGTGCGCAACAGCATTCTTTGACGCTTCGACGCCTTTAAGCTCGCCGATGAAATTCACATGTTCGACGGCAGTGAGATCGTTGTAGAGTTCGAGATAGGGAGCGACAAAACCGACCATCGACGCCATTGCTTCTTCATCGACTTCCTTCTCATCTTTGTACCATGTGCATGTCCCAGATGAGGGCGAAACTACGCCTGCGATGATCTTCAGGAGTGTCGACTTGCCGGAGCCGTTCGAGCCGACGATGGCAATGATATCACCGCTTGCTGCGGTAAAACTAGTTGAAGCAAAGACCGGCTTGCGGGTAAACCGCTTCAAAACATTACTAACTTCCAGCCGCAGACTCATCGCTTGCTCTTCTTCTTCTTCGGCTCTTTCTTTAATCGGGCAACTTCGTTGCGCAGGATCTCCTTGCGACGGCGAAGGCGGGCATTGCGGCGAAGCTGTGCTCCCTCAAAGCGGCGCTTGTCGTCGCTCGTTTCCGGCGTAAGTGCTGGAACAGGCACACCATGACCAAGCTCGTTGATGGCAACGAATGTCAGGTATGCACTTGAGACGTGACGGACGTCGCCCGTACGAAGATCTTCTACAACTGCACGAACGCCGACTTCCATCGACGTCGTGAAGGCGCGGTTGACACTTGCATACAGCCGAACGACCTGCCCGAGCTTCACCGGCCCGAGGAAGTTCATCTCGTCGACGCTGGCTGTGACGCAGACGCGGCTCGAATGCTTAGCTGCAGCAATAGCCGCAGCAATATCGACCAGATGCATGAGGCGCCCGCCAAGCAGGTTGCCGAGTTGATTCGTATCGTTGGGCAGCACGAGTTCGGTCATTTCGACGCGCGACTCGCTGACTTTCTTCGATTTGCGTTCTACCACGTTAGAGTGAGTATTGAGACTTCAAATTTCTTGCCCGATTGCGCTGCTCCTGCGTTGCCTGTGCAAGGTAGCGATCTTCAAATTTAGCGAGCGCATCGGCTGCTTCTTTCATCTTCTTACGATTGGCCTGAACTTCGGCGATGCGAAGCTGTGCTTCCGGCGCCGGACGTGTATCGTAAAAATCGTCGAGCACACGCTGGAAATACTGGATAGCCGCCTTGCGGTCGTCAAGCTTTATGTAGAGCTCACCTGCCAGAAGATGTTTCATTGCGAGTTTATCGCGCAATTCTTTGATTCGCGCCTCAGCACTATCGGTCAGCGATGTGATGAGTGACGAGTACATTCGGATATATGCCTGGTACTCGTTGATCGCGTACTGCGTGTAGGTCTGGTCAAGTTCTGCTTTCGGCGACATGCCGTAGTAGCTTTCGCCGATCATGTACTGGGCACGGGGTGCCAGCTCATGCGATGGGTAGGTGCGACGAAACATGCGGAAATCGACGGCTGCGCTCGAGTAGGTCTCCTGCTTGTAGCGTGACATTGCGGCTAGATACATTGCCTGCGCGGCGAATGGCGAGGTTGGCGACTGCACTCTGATCTCTTCGAAGATACGCTGGGCGTCAACCCAGTCGCCATCGTTATACTCCTGCATTCCTTTATTGAAGCGCTCTTCTACAGAAAGCGTCGAATCCGTGGTCGAATTATTCGATCCGGCGCAGGAGAAGAGGCCGAGCGATGTGATGAGGAAGGCGAGAACGTAGCGTATGTTCATTAGTAGTATAACAATGCGGGGAGCAGTTTCAACTCCTGACCAGGAAAAAAAGCGCAACGATCGCAACAGCGCCTAACGTGACAAGTGCGGGCTGGAGCACGGAGTCCCAAAAGCCCTCGTCGTCATTTGATGTATCTATCCCATGCGGGAAGTATCGACTTATAGTAAATGCCTGCGGGCTTTTCGGCGGTTTCAATGTAACAACCGAACCTGAAGCAGTTATTATTTGCTGATTTCCCGAACCAGCGATTCCTACAGCCCAGCCTTCTACAAGAACTAAAGCCGAAGGGTCTTGTGGCCAGCGTTCGTTGATGTACGATCGATATCCCGAATCAGCTATAATGCCTGTTGTTCCAGGATCCAACCCCTGCGAGCGTATCATGGAATCGAAGGCGATGGAGAATACCTCACGGCGCTGGCCGAGAGAGGTTTGCGACCAACTGATACAAGAAAGAAGACAGAAAAGTATGATGCCGATCTGCCTTCTTCCCGACATACGATTTGTAGCTTAGCTGTAAATACCGCGAAGCCGTAAGGTGCTCGCTACCTTGTCAATGGCAAGCACGTAGGAGCTCAGGCGCAGCGACACGTTGTACTTCTGCGCGTTCAGGTAGACTTTGTTGAATGCCTGCTTCATGGCATCTTCGAGGCGCTGGTTCACCAGATCGAGCGGCCAGTAGAATCCCATTCTGTTCTGGACCCACTCGAAGTAGCTAACCTTCACGCCGCCGGCATTCGCGAGAATATCCGGAATGACCATTACGCCCATCGATTCAAGGATCGGATCGGCTGCAGCAGTCGTCGGGCCATTCGCTCCTTCGACAATGAGCTTTGCCTTGATGAGATGCGCGTTGCGGTCGGTGATACGATCTTCTCTGGCGCATGGGGCGAGTACGTCGCAATCCACGGTCAGTACTTCATCATTAGTAATACGCTCGGCGCCGGTGAATCCTTCGAGGTGATTACCATGGCTTTCAGCCCAGGCAATTGCTGCATCAATATCGATCCCCTCTTTATTATAATACCCGCCGGAAATGTCGCTGATGGAGACGATCTTACATCCTTGTTCGTAGAGTGCCTTCGCCGTGATCGAGCCGACGTTGCCGAAGCCTTCGACCGATACGGTTGCCGAGGTCGGCTTAATGCGAAGTTTCTCGAGTCCGGAAAGCGTGGAGTGCATGACGCCGCGTCCGGTGGCTTCGCGTCTTCCCTGACTTCCGCCAAGAACGAGTGGCTTGCCGGTGACGACGCCGGGCTCCGTGCGCTTAACGTGCATGGAGTACGTATCCATGATCCAGGCCATCGTCTGCTCGTTGGTGTTAACGTCAGGTGCCGGAATGTCATGATCCGGACCGAAGACGTCAAGAAGATTTGCCGTGTAGCGGCGGGTGATCTTTTCGAGCTGGGCCTGCGTGAGCTTGCGCGGATCGCAGCGAACGCCGCCTTTTGCTCCGCCAAACGGAATGTCGATGACGGCACACTTCCAGGTCATCCAGGCAGCAAGCGCTTTCACCTCATCGAGGTTGACATCAGGCGCGTAGCGGATACCGCCCTTCGAAGGTCCCATGATGTCGTTATGCACGACACGGTAGCCTTCGAAGACTTCCATCGAGCCGTCGTCCATGACGATCGGAATGGAGACGATGACGCACTTGATCGGCGTCTTGAGATAATTATAAATTCCTGGTTCAAGCTCGAGGATCTCAGCAGCGCGGTTAAAGCGGTGCATCATGGATTCGAGGGGGTTATCGTGCCCCTCCCCGAACATCGAAGACTGCATCGGCGCGCCGCCCTCTTTATAGTTGACGTTGTTGGTGGGTTCGTCCCCGTGCTTCTTAATTTGTGGTGTTGCCATTAAAATGTATCGTGAAGCCTATACAATGAGCGTCCTTAAAACAAATAATCGGCAAAATGCTCCCGGCGATTTCGCAGCCAAATCCTATTGTTTTATTACCTTGGTGGTAGCAACGATCCCCTCAAAATAGGCAGATATCAGGTACTGCCCTGCCGGTAGATCACCGACAAACAGCTTCAACTGATGCGGACCTGGAGCATTGGCGAAAAACTCAATTTTTTTGGACTGTCTTCCGAGTTGGTCAAATATGACTATGTCGAGCGGACCGAAATGAGGCACTTCAACCGTGAAATCGCAAAACATTGTAGTTGGATTGGGCCATACGGTAAATCTAAGATTATCCTCATCGTTGGAGTCTTTGACCCCGATATACGATGAAGTATCGGCATAGAGTGAGGTATCGATACTTCTGTATAAGCCTCCGGTTGTAGAAAGAAAAATATATCCTCCGTGGGCATAGCATCCAACAACGAAGGTATTCCACACTCCGGCAGATTCATCGATCCAGGTTCTTCCCCTATTCGATGTTCGGAGAACACCAAATTCTTCAGCAGTTGCTATGAGATTTCCTCTGCAGTATTCAAGGGATCGAAACGAGAAAGGAACACCAACCGGTGGCGGAATCGTGGTCCAGATCACTCCCTTCATATGACTGTGAGAAATATCCTGCCAAGTGTTGACAAACACTCCAGACTCTTCATCAAAATGGAGACTCGCTACGTTAACAAACATTGGAACCGTTGAGACTATCCCTATAGACTTTCCTGTGTCGGCTGAATAGAACAAGCCGCCTGAGGTACCCACCCACAATGTTTTATCTGGAGCGATCACGACGGTAGTTACGGCCGCCGAAGAACTTGTGTCAGGATCGATCTCGATTTGCTTCCACGAAACACCTGCATCTACGGATGTATAGAGTGATGTATCAGCAGCCACAAATAATGTCCGATCATTTAATATGGCAAGTTGTGCGCTGTAGGCTTCAAGCGGCAGCATCGTCCAGGATATCCCCTTATCAGTAGATTTATAGACTTGACCTTGATAGTAAACGCTGAAATATAACGTATCGTGATTTACAATAGCATCATGCGGTTGATACGGCGTCGGAATAGATACCCAGGATGCTCCAAGATCGGAGCTTAGATGAATCGCCTGACCGGCAAGTGCTGCAAGTCTCCCGTCGAGCGTTGTAAAACATTTGGATACATACCCGGTCCCAAGCATGCTATACTTCCAGGTTCTCCCGCTGTCATCCGAAGCATAGGTCGCACTTCCCCAGATGGCAAGGATCCGCTGACTATCGACAAAGAAAACTTGACGCAGTAGACTATCTGTCGGACGGGTCGTAATCGGCGTCCAGTTCAACCCAAAATTGTGCGAGACAAAGACCGTGTCTTTATTAGAGATCTGATCTTTGGTACTGGCGAACAGGATCCCATATGCCGAATGGGCGTAAAGTCCAAAATATTTTCCTTTGAATGCCTGATAATTAAATGTTTTACCGCTATCAATACTGCGGTACAAACCGCTGTCGGTTATCACATGAGCAATGGTGCCGCTATATTGTGGCGACCACATGGTGTTTACATTCGGAGCAACGGTGAGATAGTCAATTGTCGTCCATGTCTTCCCATTATCAATCGAATAATATTCGGGGAAATACTTATTGTTGGATGATAAAATTTTTCCTGACGGCTCTACTCTAAACACAAAGTCTCGAGGGCACGTAATCGAATCCCAGACAAACTCTCCGATCGTAGCCCGATAACTTGTCCTTGTTCTATAATTAATATAGATCTGATTGAATGGACTAATGACGATATGCTCAATATCTTCATTCCAGACAAACGCCTTATCTGCAAGAATTTTTGTCCAGTTCTCTCCGTGGTCGCTGGACATGAATAGGCCTAAGCGGGTCGCTGCAAAAACATTATCATTCGAATCGACTGCTAATGCATTGACAAACCCGTTTTCGATCGGCTTACGGATTTCAACCCAAGTATTACCTTTATCAACCGACCTGTATACCCCCTTTCCGCGTGTGCCGGAATAGATCACTCCGGTCTTGTCGGCAACAAGTGTCTCCGCATATGCCAATAGTGGCGATAATGGCCCAGGAAGATGTTCCCATTTCAATGTACTCTGTCCTCTGCTCGTCAACGAACAAAGTGTGAGAAGAAAGACAACTACTATCCTACCCGATTTCATGGATTACAAGAACACACTAATGCCCTAAAAGTGACATTCCCCCCGATAAGCATTTTACAAGGGAGGACACATAACTGTGCCCCCTCTCAGGATTAGCTAAATATGCACGGAATTTCGCAGAATTTTTGCTAAATGTAACTCGTTACATCGCTCTGCATTTTATGTAGTAAGTTTGTTGAACTAGTAGGAAATACCCCGTGAAGCATTGCATTGTTCTCTTTTCACTACTCGTTATTTCTCAAGGGTTTGCCCAGAATCCAAACGAATGGAAACCGCGAGGCGTAGGCGGCGGCGGCGCATTATTCAGCCCGGGCTTTAACCCCTGGAATGCGAAGGAGCTCTTTGTCCCCTGCGACATGAGCGAAGTTTTTCATACTACCGACCTCGGCAAGTCCTGGGATCCGGTCGACTTCCGCCAGCTCCAGGCATATCCGAACGCGAAAGCATCATTCACCAGGAATGGCAAGACGATCTATACTATCGATGCATCGAACGATCAAAGACGTCCGAAGCGCTCGACCGACGGTGGCAAGACCTGGACATTCTTACCGATCGATCCTACCGGTGGAGATGCCTACGGCATTTGGGCAGATCCGGGAAATGAGAATCGTCTTCTCGTCTCAAGCTACAATACCCTCTACTTCACGAACGATAAAGGGCTGACCTTCACACAAAAGTATCAGGCAGTCAATAACAATGCAGGCCTTCATGTTGCCGGTGTCTTCTTCGATACCGTAAATATTTTCGTCGGCACCAACGAGGGGCTAGTCGTCTCGTTCAACCACGGCGCGACATTTTTCATCGATCCCCACGGCGGCATTCCGCAAGGTGAGTCGATCGTTGCATTCGCCGGTGGTGAGGCTGGTGGCTACAAGCGCATGTACTGCATCACCCATTCGCAGGTGTATGCAGGAATTCAGGGACACGATTATCATGGATATAAGAATGTGTACTCGATGCCCTATGGTCCCGGCTCCGTCTGGATCCTTCGTTCGGATAAGATCCCTCCGGGCAACTACCCCTTCTTCCTCGATATGGCGCGCAACGATCTTGACAATGTCTACGTCGCCGGCGGCAGCGATAACGGGCAGCCCGTCATCTTTAAGTCGACGAACGGGGGCATCATGTTCATGCCGGTGTTCGTAACGCAGAACAATACGAATATTGCAACCGGTTGGCAAGGCGATGGCGGCGATCGCGCCTGGACCTATGGCGAGTATCCGCTCGGCTTCGATGTTGCCGATCTTAACTCCGATCATGTGGCGATCACTGACTTTGGTTTTGTACATGTGTCTTCTACCGGAGGCGACTCCTGGGATCAGGCATATGTAAAGCCCAAAGACCAGAACAATCCAAATGCGCTTACGCCGAAGAAAAAAGGATATCGCTCAGTAGGCTTGGAAAACACGACTTCCTGGCAGGTGTATTGGTTCGACTCGACGACGATGTTCGGATGCGCTTCGGATATCCGCGGCGTGCGCTCGACCGATAGGGGCGTAACCTGGTCGTTCAACCATACCGGCCTCAATCATAACTCGCTTTACCGTATTACGAAAGATCGTATTCGCGAACGCTGGTACGGCGCAGCAGCGTCGGTTCATGATATGTATCAGAGTACGTACCTTACCGATGCCAAGATCGATAACGGCAATGGTGCAGTTCTCCACTCGAGCGATAAAGGTGCCTCGTGGTATGTCGTACACGACTTTGCAGCGCCTGTTGTCTGGGTTGCAACCGATCCGAGCCATACGAATAAACTGTATGCCGCAGTCGCACATTCGACCAATGGCGGTATCTACTTGACGGACAACATACAGAATCTTGCATCGTCAGTCTGGCAGAAATTGCCGAACCCGCCACGAACCGAAGGACATCCCTCGAACATTGTCGTGACCGATGACGGAACGCTGGTCGTCACTTATTCAGGAAGACGTGATGCTTCCGGTACGTTCACTCCCAGCTCCGGTGTTTTTATTAGTACGAACGGTGGTATGACCTGGCTTGATCGCAGCGATCCGGCAATGCACTACTGGACCAAAGATATTACGATCGATCCGCATGACGGATCACAGAATACCTGGTATGCCGGCGTCTTTAGCGGATGGGGCGGAGCGCCCAATGGCAAGGGCGGTCTCTACAAAACATCGAATCGTGGCATAACGTGGAGTCGCATCCACACAGCAGACCGCGTGACTAGCTGCACGTTCCATCCGACAGATCCGAGCGAGATGTACTTCACAACTGAGCAGAACGGCCTCTATGTTACGCATACGGCGCAGTCTGCTTCACCTGCGTTCACTCAGGTAGCGAAGTACCCGTTCCGTCAGCCGGAGCGGGTGTTTTATAATCCCTACAATGCGAGCGACATTTGGGTCACGAGTTTCGGTAATGGCATGCGACAAGGAGACCGGGCGAATATTCTTCCTCCGCCAGTAAGGAAGATATCGCTTGTTGCGCCGCCAAATCTTGCAGACTCGATCGTCCCGAATAGTGTCGACTTTTTCTGGACTTCAGAAGAAAATGCAAAGACCTATGCGTTCCAGTATTCGAGCCATCCGGATTTTCTGAATCCGATAACTATCGGTCCGATCTTCGATACAACGGTTTCTATTTCGCTCCTCGATCACACGCAATATTTCTGGCGTGTGCGTGGAGATAACGAATCAGGAGAAGGCAGCTGGTCAAACAGTTGGAGTTTCCGCACTTCGTCGCGTGTGCCGAGCAAGGTATTGCTCTATGTCCCTGCGACCGGCGATACAAATATTATCTCGAATTTGTATGTGATGAAGTGGTGGCCGGTCGATTCGATCACCGGATATCAGATGGAGATCCGGAAGAATGACACGGTCGTTAAGCTGATCGACTTAAGTGCAGCACCATCGACACTGGCACCGGTCCTTGAATACTTTACCTGGTATACCTGGCGTGTGCGTGCAGTCAAAGACGAGACGTACGGGCCGTGGTCGGAATTCCGCCGCTTCCGCACCGCTCCGGAACCTGCCGCTCCGCCGCAACTTGTCTCCCCTGCTAATGACTCTACCGGAGTGCCGACGAGTTTCCGTCTCATCTGGACGTGGTCGGAACGCTCAGATAATTTCATGGTGCATGTTTCGAAATCACCGGATTTTTCAACACTGGAATTTGCCGACGATCAGATCTATGGGACGCTGATCAACTTCATGTACTTCGACCCGAATACGAAGTACTACTGGCGTGTCCGTGGAAAGAATGGCGGCGGTGTAGGTACTTGGTCTGATGTCTGGAGCTTTACGACAGCACCAACGGTAAGTGTAGCAACTGATAAAACTGCTGCAATCCGGTTTTCCTGCGTACCGAACCCTGTTACCGAAATTGCAAAGCTTCATTTCACAATGAGTGAAGCTGGTAGGGCGTCGATATCGCTCTTTACGATGCTGGGTGTCCGAGTACAAACGGTAGCCGATCTGCAGTACGACACCGGCGAGCATTCGATCGATTGGCAGCCCGGATCGCTGGCTTCGGGGAAATACCTCCTTCGGCTAGAGGCAGAGGGAGCGTCGACGATCGTACCGGTGATCATACGGTAGAAACCGACCCATACGTATGAATTCGGGTTCATGGATAGCGTTTTAGCCGATTTTACCGAACGAAACGCTTACCGTATATAGTTAGTATTTGATTCTCAAAATATTGAGAATATTTTAGCATTCTCGGTGTTTTACGGCGTTAATTTTGGGATTCACCCCGTATTTTGCGGAGAATCAAGGGACGAAGGATACTTACGAATGAGCAAAACAGCGAAACCCGCAAAGAAGACCACAGCAAAGGCAGCTAAACCAGTTGCAAAGAAGGCTGTTGCTACAAAAAAGCCTGTTAAGGCGGAAAAAAATGGTACTCCAATGAAGGCATCAAAAGAAGTTTTAGCCAAGAAACCTGTCGCCAAGGGAAGCCTCCCTCCGATGAAGATCTCGGCAAACGATAACGATGTTATCGCCAATGCGAAAGTCCGTTTTGGGACGAAAGACCTCGACATCTTCCGCAAAGAGATCATCAAGCAGCGCGACGAAGCAAAAGAAGAGTTTGATATCATTAGCCAGCAGCTCCTTGATACGAGCGGCGAATACGATGCGGAAAATCAGTCGTTTGCTCTTCATACTGCCGAACAAGGTTCGGATGCGATGGAGCGTGAAAAGCTGTTTTTACAGGCACAACGCACAAGCGACTATATCAAGAAGCTTGACGAAGCGCTCGAGCGTATAGACCGCGGCACCTACGGCATTTGTGTCGTATGCGGCAACCTGATCGAGAAGCCCCGCCTTTTCGCAGTACCGATCACGCAGAAGCACGTCGTCTGCAAGAATAAGACTAATGCAAAGAAATTCAACCTCTCCGAAGCGGTTTCTCTGGAAGCGGTTGAAGATAATGTCGATTAAGCGTGAAGCAAAAGTCCTCGCTGCGCATCCTCTGGGTTGCTGCAGCCATCGTTATCGTTGACCAGCTAACGAAGCTCGCCGTTAAGGGCGTCCCGTTCCTCGGGATCGAAGGAATGCCGCTGCATTCGTCGTTCCCGTTCATCGGCGACATCCTTCGCATTACCTATGTCGAGAATCCAGGTATTGCCTTCGGCATCACGATTCCGGGTATGAAGATCTTCTTCTCCCTCTTCTCGATCGTTGCTGCCGTCGCCATCTTTATTTACCTCCGACGTAACAGCGACAAACTTGCCGGCTGGGACAGGATCGCGCTCGTGCTGATCATGGGAGGCGCGGTTGGCAACCTCATCGATCGCTGTTTCTACGGAGTACTCTACGGCGAGCAAGCGCTCTTTTACGGCTATGTCGTCGACTTCCTCGACTTTGGCTACGAGCGAAATTGGTGGCCGATCTTTAACATCGCCGATTCGGCAGTCTCCGTTGGCGTTACAATCCTGGCGATTCGCTTACTCTTCAAAAAACCGGTTGCCGAACCTGCACCGACCGGAACCTCGGATCGCACTATTTCCGAACCGATGCATGATGAGCTCCATCATCACGCCTGAGGTACTTTCCCGTTTTCCTGACCACACGCTCGAGGGTCGCCACCGCATCGCCTTAGCATGGATCGATTCACCTACTGACCGGCTTCTCGATGCAGGGTGCTCCTATGGCTACGCTACCCGCTTTTATACCGCCAAGGCAAAACATGTCGTCGGTATCGATCTCGACGAACTCCATGTTGCCGTGGGAAATACCAAGTATCCGTCGATCGAATTTGTCCGGAGTGCAATCGACAGCACTCCCTTTGCAAACGAGTCCTTTGACTGCATCGTGATGACGGATGTGCTCGAGCATGTCCGCGACCGCAAACTGGCACTTAACGAATTGTATCGGCTGCTCAAACCTGGTGGAGCAGCGATCATTACAACACCACACAAAGGTCTCTTCACCTTGTTCGATCCGTACAACTACGGCTACTACCTCAAGCGGTATTTTCGGCCAGTCTATACTATACTGTTTAAACTTGTGCGGATCGTCAAGGATGGCAAGGCGCCGACAGAGGAGAACCCTCACCATGCTCAAAAGCATTATCACTTCAGCAAGCCAGAGATGCTGGCAATACTCGACGACTCTGACTTTGCGGGCAACTACCAGATCGAACACTGCTGCCGGTCAGGATTCTTCATCGAACCGTTCATGCTAAATATGGAGATCCTACTTCGCTTCTTTATCAAGGACTACGGTACGGTGCGCAAAGTCCTCAAGCCCCTGGCATGGCTTGCCGATAAGGATTATGGAATCAATTACCACCTACTTTCGTCCAATATTGGGCTAAAACTCCGGAAAACTCGGTAGTTGTAACTTTCGCATTCTAAAGCGTTCTTTTACCACGTGTGTGTGTGTGTGTTGGAAATTCCTTCTATTACCATGAAAAGATCATTACTAGTGTGTTTAGTGGCTGTATGTGCACTTTCTACTCAAAGTTTTGCACAATGCGCCCCTCCTTCGGCATTCTATTCTTTCGATTTCGGCGGTCATACGTACAAGATCGTTAAAGAAAAGCTCACCTGGACTGATGCTTCAATTTGCGCCGTAAACAACGGCGGCAAGCTTGCAGAGATCACTTCCAAAGCTGAAAACGATACTATTTTCGCTCATATCGCCCGAGCAGGTGTACTGCCTAGCTATGCAACCCCACCTGATGGCGGTGGCGCTGGTTACGTATGGATCGGTGCAACCGATAAACATACGGAAGGCATGTGGATCTGGGGCGGCGATAATAGCCCTAACGGCACGAACTTCTGGAACGGCCAGGGAGCACTCGGCGATGGCAACGGCGATGGTGTTCCCGGTATGTATAATAACTGGGGTGGCACATCGATCAATGGCAATTCACCCAATGAGCCCGATGATTTTATAGGAACGCAGGATGCTGGCGCACTGGCCCTGGACTTCTGGCCAAAAGGTCAGCTCCCGCCGTATACCGGCATTGCCGGTGAGTGGAACGACCTCAACGTAGGCAGCGCGCTCTATTTCGTTATGGAGCGGAATTGTCTCGATAGACGAATCACGAAAGATACTGCGATCTGCGAAGGAGAGCAAGTATTTTTAGGCGGTTCCTTCCGGAAAATAGGAGGTATTTACCTCGACAGCTTCAAGACCGCGCTCGGATGTGACAGCGTCATCGCAACGACACTTACCGTCTTGGGAGAGTCTGTGCTTGAGGTTAAAGATACTATTTGTCAAGGCGACTCGGTGTTCTTCGGCGGTTCGCAGCGCAAGGTAGCCGGCAGGTACGAGTCGACATTCCAAAGCTCACTCGGCTGCGATAGCCTTGTTGCGCTGACCTTGACGGTAACCACAACGATCAACCGTGCCCGTACGACGACGATCTGTCGCGGTAATAGTGTTGACATCGGTGGCGTACCTCGTACGGAACCGGGACAGTATCCGGTAACCTACAAGTCCGTTGCCGGATGTGACAGCGTTGTGACCACCACGCTGATTGTGAATGCCGCCGATACGTCGGTTACGACCAACGGCGTAGTATTGAGCTCGAATGCAAGCGGTGCCGACTACATCTGGATCGATTGCAATAATGGCAATACTCCTGTTCCGAATGCGTTGAGCAAGGACTTTACACCGGCTGTTGCAGGCAACTACGCAGTTGTTGTGATCCAGAACGGCTGTATCGACACCTCGGCTTGCTATGCAGCTTCGCCGTCGAGTGTTATCGAAAATACCTTCCCGACGCAGATCGCCGTCTATCCGAACCCGGCAACCGATAAGGTTACGATCGACCTCGGCGATTCGTACGGCAATGTCATCGTGAAGCTCGTTGCCACGAATGGCAAGGATGTCCGCTCATTTACGCATACTTACGGCGAGACGATCGTCCTGAGCATAGGCGACCTCGCATCCGGTACCTACTTCCTCCAGATCAATACGCCAGACCGCTCAGCTCTGGCAAAGATCATCAAGAAGTAAAAATTAAAAGAATTCATTTGGAGAAAGGCTATTTGGTTAACCCGAATAGCCTTTTTTCGTATCACTAACGGAAGTAGCCGAACCCGTGTTGTTAGCGTCCATTATGTCGGACGCCGAAGAGATCATCCCAACAGAAGCTGACGCGAGCGAGCCGTTTCGGACGATCGTGCTCGACGTGCCGAAAGGCGAAACGCCGGAGCGCATCGATCAGTATCTGGCACGCATGATCGCCAATACGTCGCGCTCAAAAGTCCAGGATGCGATCGCTGCCGATGCCGTTACCATAAACGGGATTGTCCTCGACCGCCCATCATATAAGGTCAAAGGCGGGGACCTGATCGAAGTCCGCATTCCAAAGGCAAAACGTCCCGACACTGCAGCCGAAGCGATCCCCCTTGTGATCCTCTTCGAAGATGACGACCTCATAGTCCTCAATAAGGCAGCCGGCATGATCGTGCATCCGACGCTTGCAACCAATACCGGTACGCTCGTCAATGCCCTGCTCCATCACATCGATAATCTCAAAGACGACGCGCTCGATAGCGACCGTCCCGGCATCGTGCACCGCCTCGATAAAGACACCTCCGGCCTGATGGTAGTAGCCAAGAATGAGCGCGCACATCGAAATCTGGCAAAGCAGTTCTTTGACCATACGGCACACCGCGTCTACCATGCGATCTGCTGGGGAAATCCGAAGCAGAACTACGGAAAGATCGAGACGCTCATCGGCAGACATCCGAAAGATCGTAAGAAATTTACCGTTACCGAAGAAGGAAAGAATGCCATCAGCGAGTATTTCGTGATCGAAGAACTCAAAGGCTTTTCGCTGATCGAACTTCGTCTGAAGACCGGCCGTACGCATCAGATCCGTGTCCATATGCAACACATCGGCCATCCGGTCTTTGGGGACTTCACTTATGGGGGTCGGGCGATGAATGTCGTGCGTCATGATGTACCGAAGTTCAAGCAGCATGTTGACAACCTCCTGATCGAAATGCCGCGGCAGGCCCTGCATGCGAAGACCTTACGACTCTACCATCCCACGACCGGAGATCTCATGGAATGGACGAGCGAACTGCCCGAGGATATGGTCTACATTCTTGACGATATGCGAAGGATGTAATGAAGAAACCCCTTCGCAGTCCCTACGATCTCCTGGCGATCACCGACTACCGGAATTTCCTTCTCTCGCGATTACTCCTCTTCATCGGGCTCGAGATGCAGTTTATCGTGATCGGCTGGCTGCTTTACGATATGACGAAAGATCCGCTGATCCTCGGCATTGTCGGCCTCTGTGAAGCACTGCCTGCACTCCTGATCACTCCGTTCGGCGGACATTTTGCGGATAAGCATGACCGGCGCAGCATTGTCAAGTGGGCATTTATTGTCGCCTTTATCTCGACGATTGGCCTCGTGTTCACGGCCTCGAATCTCGATACCCTGGAGAAACAGTCAGCGCTCTATCTTATCTACGGAATGATCATCATTCAAGGATTTGCTCGTGGATTTGCAGGTCCGGCAATGATGGCGCTTGTTGTCCAGCTTGTGCCGCGTGAGCGAATACCACAGAGCACGGCGTTTAATTCATCGGCATGGCAGATCGGCTCGATCGCCGGGCCGGCCATCGGCGGGCTGATCTTCGGGTTTACGAGCGCCACTGCTGCCCTTGTGGTGGCAACCGTCATCCTCGGCGTATCTCTCTCGATGTTATTCCAGGTGCCGAGCTATCCGATGCCGGAGCGCAAGGAGCAGGACCGGTTCAAGACAAACTTTATCGAAGGCTGGAAATTTGTTCGCGGCAATCAACTGGTGCTTGCTCCGATCTCTATGGATATGTTTGCCGTGCTCTTTGGCGGAGCCGTTGCCTTGCTTCCGGTCTTTGCCAGCGATATCCTTATGGTGGGGCCACAAGGATTGGGGATCCTCCGCGCTGCACCTTCGATCGGCGCGATCTCGAAGGGCTATTACCTGGCGCACAATCCGCTACGCGGCAGGATGGGGTCGAAGTTCTTGTGGTCAGTGATCGGCTTTGGCGGATCGATCATCATATTTGCGATATCAAAGAATGTCATCCTGTCGTTTGCAATGCTTGCACTCTCCGGGGCATTTGATAATATTTCCGTCATCATCCGCGCACAGGTAGTTCAACTGGTAACGCCGGATCACATGCGCGGCCGCGTCTCGGCTGTGGACTCCATGTTCATCATCAGCTCGAATGAGATCGGAGCATTCGAATCGGGGTTTGCGGCTAAGCTGATGGGGACGGTGCCATCGGTCATCTTCGGCGGATCGATGACGATCCTGACGGTCGGGCTTACTGCTATGTTAGCGCCCAAACTGAGACGTGCGAAATTCGAGGACCTGCAACAGGCCAACATTGCCTAGGGATTACTTCTCTTCCAGTTTGGAAATATAGACGGAAAAGCCCTCTAAGACAGACTTCATTCGTGCCACTGTGGATTCGTATTCGGCCTTAAGCCTTGTCACCTCACCCCGTGCGCGCTCAATTTCGAGGGGCAATTCCTGCATCATTTTATCGCGCTCAAACCGTGCTTTTTCGAGAAGGAGCGAGGCTTCTTTCTGCGCCTGTTCCTCCATTTTCATCGCTGTTTGCTGCGCAGCTAACAAAGTCTTTTCGAGTGAGCTTTCGATCTTCAGGTAATGCTCGATCTTTTTCTTCGTTCCGATCAGCTCCTCCTCAAGTGATATATTATCACGAGTGAGCGTATCAACTTCATTCGATACTTCATCAAGAAAACGACGTACTTCATCGGCGTCGTAGCCGCGCATTTTCTGCTCGAACTCTTTTTTCTTGATCTCCAGGGCTGATATTGACATGGGAAATGTAATTTACGTACTGCAAAAATACGAGAAAGTCTAGTCTCTAGACCCGCTCTCCGAAGATCGCCGTACCGATCCGGATGATCGTCGCGCCCTCTTCGATGGCAACCTCGAAGTCATTGGTCATCCCCATCGAGAGCTGGTTGAACTCGGCTAGGTCGGGATAGTTGCGTGCTATGCGGCCGTGCAGGTTATGTAACGCACGGAAATACGGACGCGTATTCTCCGGATAGTCTTCATACGGTGCGACGGTCATGAGGCCACGGACACGGAGGTTCGTGGTTTGCTCCAGGATCTCCCGCATCAACGGCTCTGCCTGATCGGCAAGTACACCGTTCTTCGTCGGCTCGTTAGCGATATTCACTTCGATGAGAATATCAATGGTTCGTCCTGCCTGCTCGGCACGCTTGCCGAGCTCCTGCGCCGTTTCAGCGGAGTCGATCGAATGAACAAGCGAGACAAATGGAGCAATGTACTTAGCTTTATTCGATTGTAGGTGGCCGACAAGATGCCAGTGGATCAGCGTTGAGAGCTGGTCGTGCTTCTTGATCAGCTCCTGCACACGGTTCTCGCCGAAGTCACGGAGCCCTGCATCATACGCTTCCTCGATCGTTGAAACGCCCTGCGTCTTAGAGACGGCAACGAGGGTGATCTCATCGGACGAACGCCCTGCCCGCTCTGCAGCAAGTGCGATACGTTGACGAACATCGGCGATATGTGCGTTCAAACTCACAGATACAAAAATGCGCAGGTTTATAAGACCTGCGCATTAATACCAGATAATTTAATACTTACCCTTTAGCAAGTGCTTCTGCACCGCCGACGATCTCAAGGATTTCCTTCGTGATCGCTGCCTGACGAGCCTTGTTATACTTAAGCTGTAGGGCGTTGATGAGATCTTTCGCGTTCTTTGTCGCAGAATCCATGGCCGACATACGCGCACCCTGTTCTGCAGCGTTCGACTCGAGAAGTGTTTTCCAGACCTGTGTCCGCAGATGGCGGGGTACAAGCACTTCAAGGATATCTGCCGGCGACGGCTCGTAGATATAATCGAGGCTTGCGCGGCCTTTGAGCTGCTCTTCAAGCGACGAACCTTCGAGGATCGGCAGCAGGCGCTCGGCAGTCTGACGCTGTGTCATCACCGACTTGAACTCGTTATAGACCACTTCGACGCGGTCGTACTCGCCATTGGAGAACAACTCGGTCGCACGGTTAACGAGCTGTTCGGCCGTTTCAAACTGTAATTTCGAAAAGAGGCCTACATAGCGCTCGATCACATCGTATCCGTGCTTCGTGAAATAATCGGTACCGCGGCGGCCGACAGTGATCACCGATAGGCGACCATTGCGCTTATGGGAGGCATAGAGTTCGTTGATCCTGTTTTCCGTGAAGCGGATCAGGTTTGCATTGAAGGCGCCGGCCAGGCCGCGATCGCTCGTAACGACGATAAGAAGCACGCGTTCCTGCTCACCTTCGGGAAGCTTACGGCCGAAGAGCAGTGGCGATTTTGCGATCTCTTTCGTAGCGGCGGTGAGCAAGTCCTTCAGCAATGCGTCAAGTGCTTTTGCATACGGACGAGCCGAGATCATCGCATCCTGTGCACGGCGAAGCTTCGCCGCTGCGACCATCTTCATGGCCTGCGTGATCTTCGATGTTGCCTTCACACCGACAATGCGGCGGCGTATTTCTCTTAATGTAGCCATCGATAAAATTGCTAAAACCTGAGAGACTTCCCTTCTTCACTCTAAAACCACACCTGCATCTTCTTCGGTAACCCCCGTGGAATCGGCCCGGAAAGCTCTCCCGGCACGTTCGAATAGATCTGCCTTCCATCGAGTGTTCCGCTAAACTCTAGCAAGAACAATGCCGTCGGTATATTCCTGACACGGCTCCGGTACACCCAAAGCTCATACCGATATGTCGCGTCGTAGACGGAATACTCGTTCTCCGTTGCATCGGGCTCACCATAAATGGCAAGCACGCGACCGACATCGGTGCTGATGCCAAGTTTGCGCGGACGCGAGTAGCGCTGATTTGCCTTCTGCACACGAAGCTCGTACTGCAACCGTGCTTCGTTCAGTGGCGTCTGCGGCGTAAGATCGCGCTTACGCCAAAACTCGTCGAGCCATTCTTCGAGTGCATACGTCGACCGAGTTGCATCGAAGGCAGCAAGTTCTTCTGGCTTCGCAATGTAGATCAATGCTGAGCGCAGTGAATCTTTGCGGCTCACCGGAGATGTGGCTGAGCTTAAGGTAAAGGCAACGCCTGCTTCCAGACCTGCCCACCACAAGATCTTATTTTCGATACCTACGGTACGTTTTCCACGGTATTCGCCAGCAAGACGAACCTCGATCGCAGGCGACAGATCGAATCTGCTGCCCACGACTCCGCGAAAGCCAAATCCTACCTCTTCAAAACGTACGGAATCGTCGAAGAAGAGGAATGCAGCTTCACCGAAGATCGATGTTTTTTCCGTCGGCCGTAAGAGCGTCTCCCGAAGTCCGAGATGCACACCTGTCGAGATCGGCGTGCCGATGCCAACCTTCGCACCGAAGACGAGATTGAGCCCGCCCGGACGTGCCAGAAAATCGAAGCCGATATCCGGCGACAAGTGCGTCTTAAATACTCCGTTATTGTAGCCTTCGTACAGTCCCACTCCTGCCGTCAGGATGCCTTCGAGGACGCGAGGATGAGCCTCTGAAGTCTTCGATGTGCCTGAGGTCGGCTCGAATGTGATCGTACTATCCTGCTGTGCAAGCAGCAGTGAAGAAAAGAGAAGTTGCCAAAGAACAATGGTAAACGTTGCAGCGGAGCGCATAGATGATCGTTGAATCATTTCCTCCGTGAACCCTAAGACGGGCTGCAAGTTTCTGCTAAAATGCCAGAGACGCGCCTTTTAGGCGCGTCTGGCGGTACAATTACTTTTTGAACGAGCCGACGTAATCGTTAAGCATCTGCTTTAAGCGGACAACGATATCGTCGGTGAGTTCTTTCTTCGAAGCGATGTCGTTGAGCAGGTCTTTATGACGAAGACGCGCTTCCTCCAGGAGCCCACGCTCAAACTCCAAGACGCGGTCGATCGGGATCTCATCGAGAAATCCTTGCGTACCGGCGTAGACAACGACAACCTGTTCTTCGATCGGCATCGGCACGTTCGCGCCCTGCTTGAGCAGTTCGACAAGACGCTGGCCGCGGCGAAGCTGCTGCTGCGTTGCCTTATCAAGATCGGAGCCGAATTTCGAGAATGCTTCAAGTTCGCGATACTGTGCAAGATCGAGACGCAGCGTTCCGGAGACCTTCTTCATAGCCTTGATCTGCGCGTTACCACCGACGCGCGATACCGAGATACCGACGTTGATAGCAGGACGCACACCGGAGTTAAAGAGGTTCGGTTCGAGATAGATCTGACCATCGGTGATCGAGATCACGTTCGTCGGAATGTATGCCGACACGTCGCCTGCCTGCGTTTCGATCACCGGCAGAGCCGTAAGCGATCCACCACCAAGATCAGCCGAAAGCTTCGATGCACGCTCGAGAAAGCGTGAGTGCACGTAGAACACGTCTCCGGGATATGCTTCACGTCCCGGCGGGCGGCGAAGCAACAGCGACAATTCGCGGTAGGCTGCTGCCTGTTTCGAAAGATCATCATAGATGACAAGTGCATGGCGTCCGGTATCACGGAAATGCTCACCAAGCGTTGCGCCGGAGTACGGAGCAATGAACTGCAGCGGAGCCGGATCGGATGCCGAAGCGACGATGATCGTCGTATATGCCATCGCACCATGCTCTTCGAGCTTTGCACGAACGAGTGCAACAGTCGATGCCTTCTGACCAATAGCGACGTAGATACAATAGACCGGCTCAATGCCGCGGGCTTTCGCTTCTTCGCCGTGGGTATTCTTCTGGTTAATGATCGCATCGATAGCAACGGTCGTCTTGCCTGTCTGGCGATCGCCGATGATCAGCTCGCGCTGTCCGCGGCCGATCGGGATCATAGCATCGACAGCTTTGATACCGGTCTGCAGCGGCTCTTTCACAGGCTGGCGCTGCATAACGCCGAGTGCTTTACGCTCGATGGGTAAGTACTTGTCTGTATGGATCGGTGCGCCGCCATCGACAGGAATGCCGAGCGGATTGATGACGCGGCCGAGCATCGTATCGGTCACAGGCATCGAAGCAACGCGGCCGGTACGCTTGACGAGATCGCCTTCTTTTACAAGCGTTTCATCGCCAAAGAGCACGGCACCAACGTTATCTTCTTCGAGGTTCAGCGCCATACCGAACACGCCATTCGGGAATTCGAGCAATTCGCCGGCCATCGCCTTCGAGAGGCCATAGACGCGGGCAACGCCGTCACCAACCATCAGGATGGTACCGACGTCATAAATATCTACTTCTTTTTCAAATCCCGTGAGTTGTTGGCGTAATATCGCACTTACTTCATCAGGTCGTACTACAGACATATTGGTTCAGAGTTATTGACTTCCTAAATTTTCCGATGGGTCGGGTGGCTTCAGGGCCACCATCTCCGTGATCATGGCAACGACGCCAATGCTTCCCGGGCCCGGCGCACGAAAGACAGATTTTACTAATCCGTATCCCTGTGCATAAAACTTTACTAATTCCGTATAGCCGACGCGTGTCACCGTCATGAGCACGCTGTCGAATGTGCCGACCGGTGTTTCCACCGAATCGAGAAAATCGCCGATCACGCAGTAGACGCTGTCATCATACTTCTCATGCCAGGCATTTCCCTGCTTCAGCGGAGCAACGAGAAAGACAGCATTGAGGCGATTGTTAATGGAGTTATTCATCACCATCATTGCGATCGAATCGTCGACATAGTAGTGAGCAGTTGCTCTGCCAGTGTCGAGTCCTCCGACGCGGTAGCCTTTCGTCTCGCAGAGAACGAGCGGCAAATGCTGCAGCGAGAATGCCGTATCGCTGATCACGCGATGCGTATTGAATGCCGTATCGCTTGCCACGACTCTTCCCGAATCGTCCATGCGCAGACGCACGGTACGATGTGTCCACGACGCACCCGGCTTCATCGGCCAGAAGTAGCTGATCGCTGTGCCCGGTTCTCCGGTACGCGTCGGCTTCAGCTTCGATCCTTCACGAACCTGGACCTGCGTCTTCGGCTTATCGGTTTTCGATGAACTCTTTTTCTTGCTTTTCTGCGCAGCTGCTTCGTCGATGCCGAAGAGCATAACTACAAGAAAAGCGAGGAGGGGGAGTCCCCATGTCATATAATATCCGTTTCGAACCCTAACCATTTCATCTCTCCTCACAATTATTGCTTTACGTCAAGCAACATTGCTATCTTCAGTTGACACCAATTCCTTCAAGGAACTGCTGCCGCAATACTTCAAGCTGATGCTGTAAACTTGCGTCGATGAGCGTGTCGCCGACTTTTGCAATAAATCCGCCGCGGAGCGTCGGATCAATAGTAAACTCTGGGCGGATATGCTTTCCGCTATAGCGGGCGAGCGTTGCGACGATCTCCTTCTTCGCCTCGTCGTCGAGGGTGACGGCGCTCGTGATCTTTGCCGTTGTCGTATTATTTTTATCGTCAAGCAGCAGCAGATAATCTTTAGCCGTATTCCCGAGCTCTGCGCCGCGGCCTTTATCGACGATCATAATAATGAAGTTCATCGCCAGTGGCGAGAGATGCTTCTCGAAGATCTCGCGCATGATCTTGTTCAGGACTTCATGGCGGACAACCGGTGTGTGGAGCACTGCTCGAAGCAACGATATCTCATCGAGCGCTTCGACAACGATCTTCATGTCGGCAGCTATGCGCTCATGCATTTTACGATCTTCAGCTTCGCCGAAGAGGGCAAGTCCGTACCTATGGGAAATACGATTGATCATTTAGTTAGCCTGTTGTGGCAATTCCGAGATGAACTTGCGGACGACCTGCTTGTGCTTTTCGTCGTTAAGATTTTCGTCGAGCAGCTTTCCTGCAGCCAGCACTGCAAGATCTGCAGCGGTTGCACGAAGTTCTTCGATCGCCGTCTTCTTGTCACGTTCGATCTCCGCGCGTGCCTGGACGATAAGCTTCTGCGAGTCTTCGTGCGCCTTCGTCACCATTTCATGACGCATACGCTCGACGTACTCTTTGCCTTCGCGTAACTGGCGATGGATCTCGTCCTCATTGATCTTACGCTGACGCTCGGTCTCGGCAATAAGCTTCTCCGCTTCGGTACGGGCCAGTTCGGCCTTCGAGAGCGAATCGGCGATCGCCTGTTCTCGGTTACGGAGACTGGCAAGCATAGGTTTCCAGCCCATTTTAGAAAGTAACAGTAGCAGGACGCCAAAGACAATGAAGGTCCAGATCGAAAGTCCGGGGTTGATCTCAAGCATAACGTATCAATTCTATAATATGAACGGGACGCACGAGGTCTTAGAGTAAGACTCCGGGCGCCCGTGATAAACGATCTGCCGTTCGCAAGGCGAACGTCGGGTTATTTACCTGCGAGAATGATGCAGATAACCAGTGCGAAGAGCGTAGCACCTTCGATAAGCGCTGCGGCGATGATCATCGTTGTACGGATACCGCCGGCGATCTCAGGCTGACGGCCCGATACTTCAAGCGCTGCAGCGGCAAGCTTGCCGATTCCGAGACCTGCGCCAACGACTGCTAATGCTGCACCTAATCCAGCTGCGATGTATGCGAATGCTGATGAATCCATTTTTCTTCTGCTATAATTATGAATAAAATACAGTTCTATAAAAACACTCTTCCAACCCTATTAGTGCGCTTGTGGC
>JANWLI010000027.1 GCA_025450975.1 Candidatus Kapaibacterium sp.
TCTTCCATTCTGCGGTGACCGGATCGACAGCGACGAGGTCGAGTGGGATCGATTGCAGCTTCGTGTTGGCCGTTGCGATACGGATCGCTTCGTCGGCAGCACGCTTGGCACTCTCTTCGGTTACGTTACGTGTGGCAGCATAGCCCCAGGTATTATTCTTGATCACGCGAACACCGATACCGTACGATTCGGAATCGTCGATGCCGGTCACGATGGTATTACGCGCACTCACCGATTGCTGGAGATAGCGGATGATACGCACATCGCAGTATGCAGCGCCGAGGCTTTTTGCATAGGCAAGGATCGTATCGGCAAGCTCCTGTTCGGATTGTGTTGGTTTTGCGAGGCCGATCAGCTTCGTAGGCCGGGCAGCGTAGACAAGATTATCCAAACCTGAAAGGGCAAGGGCACCTGTAGCAAGTGCGCCTTGTAAGAAGGTTCTACGTTTCATGAAATACGAAAGAAAGTGTGCAATCGTAACGCCGCTATTTCTCTATAAACTCCCGATTTTCGTTGTCGAAAAGCGCTTCGGGCGGAATAAACCTAGCACGAACCGTGTTTAACCGGTCTCGAATTTTCAAGCTAAGTTTCAATGGCGACTAATGTTGTGATGCCCAAGATGGGCGAATCCATTACGGAAGGCACGATTCTCCGCTGGCTCAAAAAACCGGGCGATCCGGTGAAAAAAGATGAGCCGATCCTGGAGATCTCCACCGATAAAGTTGATACCGAAGTACCCGCACCCGTTGCAGGTACGCTCTTGCAGCAATTAGTGCAGGAGAAGGAAACCGTTGCCGTCGGAACACTCATCGCCGTCATCGGCGCCGAGAATGAAGTAGGCGCAACTCCCGAAACGCCGAAAGCGGCACCGCCGCCACAGGTTCAGGAAGCTCCGAAGGCACAAGCGCAGCAGGCAGCACCTGCCCCGGCTCAGCAACAGCAGCAGCAATCCGGTAACGAGCAGGCAGTGGTCATGCCGAAGATGGGCGAGTCCATCACCGAAGGTACGATCCTCCGCTGGCTCAAGACGCCGGGCGATGCAGTCAAGAAAGACGAGCCGATCCTGGAGATCTCTACCGATAAAGTTGATACAGAAGTCCCGTCGCCATTTGCCGGTACGTTAACCAAGCAACTCGCACAGGAAAAAGAGACCGTCGCCGTCGGCGCACCGATCGCCTACATCGCAACTGCTGGCGCAGCTGCACTGGCTCAACAGCAATCAGCTCCACCGCCGCAGCCGGCAGCGCAGCCTGCTCCTTCCAAGCCGCAGACAAACGGGTACAGCGCTCCCTCACAGGCTCCGGCGCAGTCGTTTGCTCCGGTTGGCAGAACGAGTGGCTCACGATTCTATTCTCCGCTCGTGCGTTCGATCGCAAAGAGCGAAGGCATCTCACTTGGCGAACTGGAAACGATCGCAGGCTCCGGCCTCGGCGGCCGCGTCAACAAAAACGATATTCTCGGCTACGTCCAGAATCGTAGATCTGGCGCTCCGGCTACGCAGCAAACCTTCAAGCAGCCTGCACCACCTGCACCAGCAGGTGCACGCATCGACTTCAGCCAGGGCGATCTGGTCCTGCCGATGGATAACATCCGTCAGAAGATCGCCGAGCACATGGTGCGCTCCAAGCATACGAGCGCACATGTGACAAGTGTGACGGAAGTCGATGTTACCGAGATCGTCAAGTATCGCGAGCGCTTCAAAGACGAGTTCAAGCTTCGCGAAGGGGTAAACCTGACCTACACGCCGATCTTTATCGAAGCGATGGTCAAGGCGATCAAAGATTTTCCGATCATTAATACATCGATCGACGGTACCAATATTATCGTCAAGAAGGATATTAACTTTGGCGTAGCAGTCAGCCTGCCGCAAGTTGAGGGTTCGCCGCTTCCGCCGGCACTGATCGTCCCCGTGATCAAACGGGCCCAGGATCTCAGCATGCCGGCGATCGCTCGTGCCGTTGTCGAGCTTGCAGGGAAAGCACGCAGCAAGAAACTTAGCCCCGACGATATTTCGGGCAGCACCTTTACGCTGACCAATCCCGGTATGTACGGCAACCTCTTCGGAACGCCGATCATCAACCAGCCGAACGTCGCGATCATGACAACGGGGGCTGTCGTAAAGCGTGTAGTGGTGAAAACTGACGAATCGGGCAATGATTATATGGCCATTCGCTCCATGATGTATCTGGGGCTCTCCTATGATCACCGCCTCGTCGACGGGCAGTATGGCGTGCAGTTTACGGAGCGGGTTCGCTACTATTTAGAGAATTTCCGCCCTGAAAGCGCATAAATGAAGGATTCCTTATATTTGTAGCCATTATCTGCGTACCAGAAGCCGCTTTTGATGCGACTTTTTCCCGTTTTTAGTGTAGTATCATCGGTGTGTTCCATAAGTGTGTGGTGTCTCGGTTGATAAAGATCTTTACGAAAACACAATGAAAAATCGTTATTTCGTTCTTATTCTCGCCCTTCTTTTCGGGGGCTTAACCTTAAATAGCTGCGAGGAGATCGCTCAGGTACAGTCGCCGATCGACTTTGCCCAGATCCGTATCGCTAACTTCAATAATACCTGCAATTTTGACATTGGCCAGGTGTATGATGTCTATATCTATCCGGTTGGCACCCCATCTGCGATCCCCGAAGTTCGCGGAGGTCTCAGCTATGGTGTTGTAACGCCGTGGATCGATAACCTTCAGACAAACCGCGAAGCTGGTCTCACTTACAAAGTGCAGGTACGTCCGGCAGGCGATGTTGAGAACAAGAACATCATTGATAAAGAGATCACCTTAAAGCCAGGCGATCGCTACACATTGTGGATCTACAAGTCAGACGATGTGGCAAGCCCGCGCTCGGAGTTTATCTCCGACCGTCCGTCCTTCACGCCGGAAAGCAATAAAGCGTACTTCCGCTTCATGAATACCGAAGATAAGCCGCTGACACTGAAAGTAGGCGATCCGCTGATCGGCAATGCACTCGATGCTAAGGAATTGCTACCCTTCACCCAGTATACGAACTACGAAGGATTTAACTCTGCATCGCTCGATACGACGCTTACCTTCTTTGTCGTTGATGCCGATCAGAACGTTGTCGGTCGCATTGCAGGTGTTGCGCTCGAAAGCGGTACCTACAAGACGATCACCTGGGGTGGTAACTGCCCGGGCCGCTACATCAAGCAGGAAGAAGGCGTTATCACACGTCCTGATTCGCACCACGTACGTATCCTCGACGATGCCGGCGATGGTTCGGACGAGACGAAGATCGTTCCGCAGACGCTCCGCTACTTCTTTGTCAACGCACTTATTCCTGCGCCGACACCCGAGCTTCGCGCATCGCATGGCTACGACCAGCTTGGCGTCGTCATCAATAATGATAACGTCTACAATTTTGCTCCGATGAGCCCGTATTCAGCAGCGCCGTTTGCAGGGATGACCGGAGACGGTGTTATTAATGTTGTGCCGACCGCTACGCTTCTGACCGATGCCGTAAACGTTAAGGGCTATGTCTACAATACCACAAATCCTGGTACACGCGGTCCGTTGCTCTTTGATTATCGTGCAGGTCCGCGTGCAAATATGAAGACGGACGAGCTTGTTGCCTTCGTTGTCTCCGACACACTCCGTACAAAGTTTGTTGCGGGCACAAAGCATCCACTTGATTCTGCAGGTGGCCAGTTCGTATTTCCAGTCCCGGACCAGCCGAAAGCAGGCCAGGCAACGATCGTGATCGGCAATATGCTTGCTCCGCGAAACCCACCGGCCCAAAACAAGATGTCGTTCTTTGTAAATGATGACAGCGTTGAATTCACCGGTGCCTGGAGCCGTAAGTTCGCCAAGACCGTCGATGTTCCTGCCGGACAGATCAATCTCCGTGCCCACGCAAATGCCGATCCTGCCGAAGCCGTGTCGGCCGCCTTTGATGCTAAGCCAGGTGGCATTTATCTGGTGCTCTTCGTTGGTCGCAGGCTCGATACGCGTGATGATGCCAAGCCGAGGCTGATGATCATCCGCACAAATCCATAAGGTGTTGAACAGATCTTAGTAAAGAAAGCCGGGTACTACCCGGCTTTCTTGTTTATACCAATTTCTCACCGTGCTACTTTCTCTCCTATCTGGTGTACTACCTTCCAGAGTGTGTGTCAGTGTGGTGTTTCGTCTTTAATCTCTACCGTACCCACAATGAAAACGCGTTATGTTGTTCTCTTCGTTTTTCTCGTATCCTCGATAGGACTGTTCACCGGCTGTGAAGAGGTAGCACAAGTACAAACGCCTATCGAATTTGCCCAGCTTCGCATCGCGAATTTCAATACTACCTGCTCATACCCACAGGTCTACGATGTCTACATCTATCCGGTGGGCCAGCCCTCTGCGATCCCGACTGTTCGCGGAGGTCTTAGTTATGGAAAGGTGACGCCGTGGATCGATAACCTGCCGACCAATCGTGAGGCAGGCATGACCTATACTGTTGATGTTCGCATCGCCGGAAGTACCGAGCCCGTCGTAGCAAAAGAGATCACCTTAAAGCCAGGTGACCGCTATACACTGTGGCTCTTTAAGTTTGACAATACGGCTTCCGCTGCTGCAAATACCGATTTCATTTCCGATAAACAAACCTTCGCTCCCGACCCGACAAAAGCGTATTTCCGCTTCCTCAACACTGAGCAGGAAACATCGCCACTGACGATAAAAGTAGGGGATCCCATTGGCGGCACACCAGTCGGCGAAACGAGTGGCGAGGCAGTTGACTATAAGAAGTATAGTGACTATACCGGCTATCCGGCAACGTCCGTCGACGCAACCATAACGTTCTTCGTTGTCGATGGCCAGAACAACGTCGTTGGCCGTATTGCAGGTGTTGCCCTCGAAGGTGGGACGTACAAGACGATCACCTGGGGCGGTAATTGCGAGGGAAGATATCTTCCTCAAGACGATCCAACTGCTCCGCGTCCGGACTCGCATCATGTCCGCATCCTTGACGACGCGGGTGACGGCGCCGATGAAACGACACCTGTGCCGCAGACGCTTCGCTATTTCTTTGTGAACGCGCTCATTCCACCTGCAGATGCCAGTTTGAAAAGCATCTATGGGTATGATCAGCTTGGAGTTGTAGTTAACAATGACAACCGGTACAACTTCGGCCCGCTAAGCCCATATATTGCTAGTCCGAGTGTTGGAGCATCTCCGGAAGGAGTCATTAGCGTCGTACCGTCGTCAACGCTCTTAACCGATGCCATCAATGTTAAAGGATTTGTCTACAATGCAGCAAATCCGACAGCGCGTGGTATGCTGCTCTTCGACTACCGTGCCGGCGAGCGAGCGAGTATCAGGAGTGACGAACTTGTCGCGTTCGTCGTCTCAGACACAGTGCGTAATAGGTATGTCCTCGGATCGAAGCATCCACTCGATTCCAGTCAGGGTAATTATATATTTACGATACCCGATGCACCTAAGCAGGCTGAGGCAACATTCGTCATTGCAAATATGCTTGTACAACGAGGATCGACGAGTGCGAATCGCATCTCGTTCTGGATCGATGGTGACAGTGTCGAAGCTGTTGCCAGCCTCCCACGTAAGGAACAGGCAACGATCCATATTCAGCCGGGAGTAGTAAATTTTACGGCAAAAATGAATCTGGGCTCAGGTGAGTCCACCTCATTCCCAACGTTCAAAGCAGAAGCAGGCGGGATCTACCTCGTTCTCGTCGTTGGCAGACGTCAATCAGTGACACCGCAGGATTTTCCGCGCATCATGGTGATCCGGACGAACCCGTAGGGATAGTAGATCTCGTATTTCTGAATTTTAGTCCCGTCAGGGACGATAGTGTTCCAGCCCAGGGCGTCAGCCCTGGGTTACGAAACAAAGAAGCCGGGATCGCTCCCGGCTTTTTTTATGAGGTAAACCTAAAGTCTTAGTAGACTTCGAGGTAACGATCAAGCTCCCACTGCGTGACGCTGAGGCGGTAGCTATCCCACTCGGCCGTCTTAGCTTCGACGAGCTTGTCGACCGTGAACGTACCAAGCGCTTCCTGGACGACTTTGTCCTTCTTCAGCTCTTCGATCGCATCCATGAGGTTCTTCGCAACCGTCGTGATGCCGCGTGCTGCTGCAGTCTCATCGGTAAACTCAAAGATGTTCTCTTCGACCGGAGCCGGAGCCTTCATCTTCTTCTTGATACCATCAAGGCCCGATGCGAGCATCACGGCAAATGCCAAATACGGATTTGCCGTCGGATCCGGGCAACGCAACTCTGCGCGAACTGCCTTCTCGCGGCCTTTCGTGATACGCGGAATACGGATGAGCGCCGAGCGATTGCGCTGGCCCCATGCAACGTAGACCGGAGCTTCGTAACCAACGACAAGACGCTTGTACGAATTGACCGTCGGATTCAGGATCGCATTCATTGCGCGGATATGGACGAGCTGCCCGGCACTGTATTGCTTGGCAAGATCGGAAAGCTGATACTCGCCCTTCGGATCGTGCATCAGGTTCTTCTTGCCATCGAGCGAGAAGAGCGACTGGTGAACGTGCATGCCCGAACCGTTAATGCCGGCGATCGGCTTCGGCATGAACGTACAGTGCAGATCGTACTTCATCGCGATCGACTTCAGCGTGTACTTCATCATCATGACGATGTCTGCACACTTGAGTGCATTATCGTACTTGAAGTCGATCTCGTGCTGTCCGACAGCCACTTCATGGTGCAATGCTTCGACGTCGATGCCAAGCTCATGCAGAGCAAAGGTCATCTCTTTGCGGATCTCGGTGCCGAGATCGCTTGCCTGATCGAAGTAGCCGGCCGAATCATGCGGAAGTGCATGCAGCGTGCCGTCTTCGCTTTTCTTGAAGAGGAAGAACTCCAGTTCCGGGCCGGTATTGAACGCATACCCCATCTTCTTCGCGATCTCAAGCTGGCGCTTGAGGATGCCGCGCGGATCGCCTTCGAACGGGCTGCCATCGGGCATGAAGACGTCGGCGATGATGAGCGCCGTTACTGCACGGGTGCTCTTTGACCACGGAATGATCTTGAACGTATCGAGATCGAGTTTCAGGTACATGTCCGACTCCGAAATACGGGCAAACCCCTCGATCGACGAGCCATCGAACCATACGTTCTGCTCGATAGCGTCTTCGAGTTTCGAAGCGGGGATCGTGATGCCCTTCAACACACCGAGAATATCGGTGAAGAGTACGTTAATGAATTCTACTTTTTGTCCTTTTGCAAGGGCTAAGAGTTCTTTCTTTGTCATAGAGTGGTAATATGGTTGAACATAAAAATCATTTTAATTCGGCGATCGGCAGAGCCGTCGTCTCTTTTGGTGTCGAGAGCACGATGTTCGTTCGTGTCTGCTTCACGCCTTTCCACGATTGAATTTCTGAAAGCAGTTGCTCGAGCGTCGACGTATTCCATGTGCGGATCTTGAGCACGTGCGAGCCGTCGCCGGTGATCGCATGAACTTCGAGCACTTCCGGATGCTGCGTCGCATGCTCTAAAAAAGCAGGGTAGAGCGTGCTCGACTCTACCGTGACGAAGATGAATGCCGAGATGTCAAGGCCGAGCGCTTTCGGCTCGAGCTTCGTGAAAAACCCGTTGATGATCTTCCGGTCGGCTTCGAGCTTACGGAGCCGTTCGCTGACGGCCGGAATCGACATTCCGGTCAGCTCGGCAAGCTCGTTTCGCTTCGTCCGTGCCTTTCCCTGAAGCTCAAGCAAGACCTTCAGATCGGTCTCGTCGATCCCTAACTGAGCTAAAGGCGGCAAATTTCTTGGTTTTTTCACAATTATGCGGCTAAAACCTTCGTAATTTTGATGGCGAATACTACAACACCTTAATTATTTAAGTTCAGGAAGTTTTCCACATTATTAAATAAAGAAATGTACTTGATAGACCTGCGAAGTGATACGGTCACGAAACCGACGCCGGAAATGCGGAAATGTATGGCAAATGCAGAGGTCGGCGACGATATTTATGGCGAAGATCCAACGGTGATCGAGCTGCAGGATGAAGTTGCAGACCTGCTGGGAAAAGAAGCTGCCCTCTATTGTCCGAGCGGCTGTATGACCAATCAAATAGCCCTGAAGATCCTCACGCAGGAAGGAGACGAAGTCATCCTCGAAGAGCACGCGCATATCTTCCATTATGAGACCGGAGCGCCAAGCATCCTTTCGCGTGTCCAGCTTCGCCCGATCCTTGCAGCAGATGACGGAGTCCTCACTGTGAAAGAAGTTGAAGACGCGATCCGCGAAGATGTCTACTACATGCCTGTCTCGCGCGTCCTGATCATCGAGAACACACTCAATCGCGCAGGTGGCCGTATCTATCCGCTCGAGCGCGTGAAAGAGCTTTCAAGTTTCGCGCGTAGTCGCGGACTTTCTCCGCATCTCGATGGCGCGCGTCTGTGGAATGCCTGTGTCGCAACGGGAGTCTCGCCAAAAGAATACGCCGATCATTTTGAGACGGTATCGGTCTGCTTCAGCAAAGGTCTCGGCGCTCCGGTCGGAAGCGCGATCTGCGGAAGTAAAGAGATGATCAAGAAAGCGCGTAAAGTACGCAAGATCTGGGGCGGAGGAATGCGCCAGGCAGGCATCATCGCAGCAGGCGCCCTGTATGCACTCCGCAATAACCGCGAGCGTCTGGCCGAAGATCACGAGAAGGCGCAGTGTATTGCACAGATCGTTGCTAGTGCTAAAGGGGTCAAGGTCGACCCCACAAAAGTGGAGACCAACATCATGTTGTTCGAAGTAGGATCGTTCGATGGTGTTTCAAAAGCCATTACCGACCTGAAAGAAAAAGGCGTGCTCATCTCACGCGGCAACAATACATCGCTGCGGGCCGTCACGCATCTCGATGTCTCCAAGGCCGATTGCGAGAAAGCCGGGAACATCATCGCCGAATACTTTAAGAACTAATGCAGCCCCGCTACGACGAGCGCGACTTTTCCTACGTAACGCATCATCGCATTCGCTCGCACGAATGCGACCGGCAGGGAGTCATGCATAATGCCCGTTACATCGAAATGCTCGAAGTTGCGCGCATTGAGTTCTGCCGCGATGTGCTCAAAGTACCGATCGATCAATGGACCTTCGCGCAGCATCACAAGTTTTACTTCGTCCGTAACGAACTCAACTACTATTTTCCTGCCCGCTTCGACGATCAATTGACGATCCTGACTCGCGTTTCAGGTGTCGGAAGAACGAGTCTCACGCTGCAGCAGATCGTCAGTTGCACAAACGATGATAAACGGATACTCGAAGCTGAGGCAGTGATGGTGTCCGTCGATGAGGCGACCGATAATCCAAAGGAAATAGATCCGGAGTTGCGTGAACGGATCATCGCAGCAGGCGCACAGCAACGGTGACAACAAGTAGCGGAAACATAAAGCTGTTCTTCATATTAGCAGGAAGCGTATTCCTGTTCCTGTATGGTGTCCTCCCGTTCATTCATCCCATTAATGGTCACGATGCCTGGGTTCATCTGAACTGGCTTGAGCAGTTTACTGCAGAATTCAGAGCGGGCGATCTCTATCCGAAGTGGCTGCCTAATTCGTTCTACGGGATGGGCTCTGCCTCATTCTACTTTTATCCGCCATTAGTATACTGGGTAGCTTCCGTTGTCAGTATCCTCAATCCGCAGAGCGTTCAGTTTACGTACTATGCTACGGTATTCGTCGGTGCTGCTTTCTCGTTCGTAACCTCCTATCTTTTGTTTAGAAGATTTGCGTCGAAGCAGTTAGCGATCATGGGCTCATTTCTGTATATCCTTGCTCCATACGCAATAGCCAATATATTCAGGCGTACTGCCTTCAGCGAACAGTTTGCGCTGGCCTTCCTTCCGCTGATCTTTATTGCCATTGAGCTCGCCCGAGAGGATGGAAAGGGACGTCTCGCCCCGAAAGCGATCTTTACGATGGCTGTTGGTACGGCCGGGTTGTTACTGGGAAGTGTCCCGCTAACGACAGTAGCCATATATACGACACCGATCTACTACATCTTACGGATGCGGGCAGAAAGCTTGTCGAAATCGCCACCCGTAGTTATTGGTGCACTACTTGGCGTGTGCATCGCTTCCATTTACTTACTGCCAATAATTGAATTCTACCCGACGGTACGCACCAGCGATCTATGGGGAGTCAATGACCCCTATGGGAAGCTGATCTATGCTCTGACGTTTTTATCCGCATCCGGCGGTGGCGCACTGTTCTATCATGTGGCATTCGCCTTTACCATATTCGGCTATCTCCTGACAGCATATGTACTTTTTGCGTTAATAAAGAAAGAGGTTTCAAGTGAGAGGAGGCCGGTCTTAATTGCTCTTGCCGGAGTTGCATGCTTTATATGTATCCTTCAGTTGCCCTTTCTGCAGGTTATCTGGGATCATGCTCCGTTTATACGTATGTCCCAGTTTACCTGGCGGTTTAATGCTGTCTTCGCTCTGGTGTTCCCGCTCGTACTGCTGATCCTTTTCGATACGAACCGTAAGTGGTTCTACCGTATTGCAACGACCGTAGTTCTTGGCACCGGCCTGTTGGGAGTCGGCTATATTTTCCGCCTGGAGAAGATACACTATTTTGAAGAGTCCCTAGTAGGATATCGCGATGTAACAGAGTATGTATCGAATGTTTCCGGCAGCCAACGGCCAGTGCAATTATTTGAAGTCTTTGGGTCATTCGCAAACGAAGCCGACGTACGATTAGAGCATCCTGTCATAAGCAACGCCATAGTCATCGATCGGAAAGAGGCAACTGCTATTTCTTTTTCAACCCGGTTCGATACATCGGCAACAGTTCGCTTTCGCCGTCAATATTTTCCGCAATGGACGCTTGTGGATGAAAAAAATACTCATTATGCCCTGATACCTGATAGCACAACTCGTTTTACTGCCGTGTTACCCGCCGGCGATCACAGGTTCAGGTTATACTTAGAGGAATCGCCCCTTGAGAAGGCGGGTAGATGGCTTTCTGTGACGGGTCTGGTTATAACTGGTGTATTTGGGTATCTTGTCTTTCGCAGACGAAGTTCATAGTGCTTTAGCAAACATGAGAAGCTTCTCAACGATTCTTCCGTCGCTTGCTTCGGCATAATACCGAAGCAAGGGTTCGGTCCCTGAGGTGCGGATCTTCAGCCACCCGCCGCCATCAAGGAACCACTTGTAGCCATCGGTCGTATTGACGCTCGTCACTTTCAATCCGGCAACTTCTGAAAATCCGGTCTTCGCCTTTTCGAGTACTTGCGCCTTGCGCTCTTCCGTTGTATGGAAGTCATACCGTTCATACTTATGCGCGCCAAACTCATCCTCTAATTCCTTCACCAGCTCGCCGAGCGATTTCTTATAGTGCGCACAGATCTCTGCAAGTAGTAACCCGTTAAACAGTCCGTCGCGCTCCGGAATATGGATAGATGGAATCCCGATCCCGCCCGACTCCTCGCCGCCAATAAGGATATTGCCTTCAAGCATGTGCTTCGTAATATGCTTGAAGCCGACAGGCGTACGATGTATGGTTAACCCATACTTCTCGCACATGCGGTCGATCATGCTCGTTACCGATAGGCTAACGGCTACGTCGCCCGTCTTCTTGCGCACTTCAACGAGATACTTCAGCAGCAAGCACAGGATCATCTGCGAGCTGAAGAAATTGCCTTCTTCGTCGATGGCGCCGATACGGTCTGCATCGCCATCGGTCACGATGCCAAGGTCGAATCCACCTTCGGTGACAAATGCGGAAAACTCTTTCGTGTTTTGCGGCAACGGCTCCGGAGGTGTTCCGCCGAACGACGGATTCCAGACATTGTGCAGGATCGCAGCATCGGGAAGCAAGTGTTCGAGCGTGTCGATACCAGAGCCATACATAGGATCGTAAGCAATACGGATCTCCGATGCTTCGATCGCATAGAAGTTCACCAGTTTCTTCAATGATTCAAGGTAGATCGTCCGCGCATCGAGATCGACGATCTTTCCCGCAGCTTTCAGCTCATCATAGCTTGGCAGAGAAGCCGGTACTGTAACCGTCGAGCAATTCGCTTCGATAACCGTGATCGCATCCGGCAGCGCAGCGCCGCCATACCAACCTTTGATCTTATAGCCGTTATACTTCGCCGGATTATGCGAGGCCGTGATCATCACGCCGGCAGCAAGCTTGAGCTTCACGATGGCAAGCGATGTCGCCGGCGTTGAGACGATCGTCGTCGCAAGATGCACCTTGATCCCGTTGGATGCGATGACCCGCGCAGCATGCTCGGCAAACTCACGGCTTAAGAA
>JANWLI010000028.1 GCA_025450975.1 Candidatus Kapaibacterium sp.
GCGCGATTACCATGAGCAGCTTTCCCAAACCATGTTGCGACATCGAAGCTATTGCCCGAATTGACGCGATAGGTTCTGCCCTGACGTGTTCCGGCAATGATCATGTTCCGCATCTGGACCGTATCGTTATTTGCTGCATTGGTCACACCGGAACCATCGAGCAGAATCACACCCGGCCATCCCATCAGGATCGAGTTGTGGATCGATTGCGTCGTATTACGACGGATATGCGCTGCATTGCCGTAGAGTGCGTTGAATCCGGTTACGCTTGTATCTGACTGCGGACCAACGACGGTCATGTTACTGAATATGCCATGTGACCGCGGCAAGGCGAATGTCGCCGGATTGTTATTATCAGCTTCGAATCCATTCGACAGCGAAACGTCTGCAACATTTGGGTCACGCAAACTGACGCCGAACTGAACCTTACCCTGCCAGCCGAAATCTGTATCCCAATCATCGTCAAGCGACTTAAAACCGACGAGATGTTTCGCATTTACTGCGCCCCCAAACCATTCAAACCCATCATCACCGCCATAGCTGACCTGTACATGATCGATGATCGTGCCACTGCCGACACCTCCCATTGTGAGGCCATTCGTTTCGTTGTTGGGCGCAATAGCAATACCGGGAAATTCGATTCGAACATAGCTGAGGATACCGCTAATATCAGAAGGAATGTTGCCGCCATACTTTGAGCGCGGACCGCCTTCGATCTGCGCTTCACCACCGACGAACAGACCGCCGTTGGCAACATTATTTACATTGATCGGTGCACGTCCGCAAATGATGATGCCGCCCCAATCGCCTGCAGCGCGCTGGCCCGGGCCCAGTTCCGAGGTGAATACGATCGGCCTATCCGCAGTACCCTGCGCCGCGATCTTACCACCACGTTCGATGATGAGCGTTCCTTTTGTGGCTTTATCGCCGAAGATGAGCGTGCCGGGGTCGATCGTTAGCGTCGCGCCGTTAACAACGTAAAGGAAACCAACAATCTTATATACAACGGTCGCACTTAAGTGGACATTGCCTACAATACTGTCTTTTAATACTACGGGTGTCTGCGCTTGGGCACTAAGACCAAATAGCAGAAGTGAAAGGAGTAACAATAACTTTTTCATTGGAATATAGATATCAGAATGGTTTTGTGCTGTGATAAATCGGATGCAAACTTATTGAGCGGATGCTACGAGACTGTTACCCTGCTATTAAGCTATTGTTATTTGGAGGGAGCTACTTCAGGCTTCGGAGGTTCTTCGCTGAGCTGATCGATGCTTAGTTCAACGTTCGCACCAGTTAGCAGCTCTTTGAATGACGGCGTCCCGTCGGCAAGAAAAAAGTCGACAACGAGCTTCGACCCATAGAGCGGACTCGCCTTGTCAACAACAAAGACTTCCTTCTCTTCAAACAGCCGTATTCGCTTTTGTGTGTGTCGCACATAGTAAGAACAGTTAGGACCCAGAGTTGTACGTTAACAATTCATTAAATCTCTGATACTGAGAATCTCATCTCAAGTAGGCACAGCGTTTGCTAGTCCATTCAACTTACGTATAAAATGCACTAGAGATGATTAAGAGCTCGTACCTCTTCCTTTCCAATGCCTTACGGAATGTCTTCAATAAGTACGTCGCCAATACTCCTGAGCGATGGGATACGATGTATCGTAACGGCTATGCCGATAAACTCGACTCTTCACATCAGAAAGCCCGCCATTACCTCATCTGCGGTTTGATCGCCGAATACGTATCCGAACAAACCGATGTCCTCGATGTCGGTTGCGGCGTGGGATCGACATACGATCTGATCTCGCAATTTGATATTTCCTACCATGGTATTGACATCGCAAAGCAAGCCATCGACATCGCGAATGCATCCAACAACTCAGGAGCGGCTCGCTTCGAAGTAAATGATTTTAAGCATTTTGTGTCCGCAAAGAAATACGATATCGTCTTCTTCAATGAAGTTCTCTACTATTTCTCCGATGCGGAGATCATCTCGGCGCTGACGAAGGCAAACAGTTTACTTAAAGATCACAATAGCGTCATTATTGTTTCGATGTCCGACAATCCAAGGTCGAAACGGATCTGGCGATCGTTTTCGCATCTGAGTAATCCCGAGCAGGAGATCTACGTCCGCTCAGGCTTCTGGGGTAAATGGAATGTCAAAGTATTCAGACCCTACACTGTAAAGACTGCGCCGCAACGTGCGTCGGGAGCATCAGACTTTGTTCTGCTACCGGAAGGTAACCACTAGTACTCGCCGCCGATCCTGCGGCTGGCGATATTCGGCGACGCAAACCGTGGAAGTCTCGCAGGACGTTGCGTATGTCCGGTCGTATCGGTAAGCGAATGGAGGAAGGAAATGATGTCTGACATCTCCTGCTTGTTCAGCTTGAGTTTATCGGCTGGTAAAGTCTGATTCGGCACATCAAGACCAATGCCTGCACCGCCTCCATGATTGTAAAAATCCAACACATCCTCTAGCGTCTTGTACGCCCCATTGTGCATATAGGGTGCAGTAAGGCCAACATTGCGGACGGTAGGGGTCTTGAAGCCATGCTTGTTTAACTCGATGCGGTCGATCTTCATACGTCCGAGATCCCGGTCGATCGTGCCACGAAGCGTATCGTGCGCTTCAAGCACTCCTAAAATTTCGAATTCGCTCTTATCGAATACCGGAGGTACCGTGCCGTTAAATAGCGGTACAAAGTGGCACGTCGCACATTTCGCTTTTCCGGCAAAGAGATTAAACCCACGGCGCACATTCTCCGGCAACGTGTTCGTCTTCCCAACGACATACTGATCGAATGCAGACTGAGTGCTCGTCAGCGAGCGGACATAGCTCGCAAGCGCAGTCTTAAGATCGCCGGCTTTCACTGCTCCACCCGCAGCTGGAAACGCTTTTGCAAACATTTCGCGATACTCGATACTTTCGCGGAGTTTGCCTACGATCTCTTCCGGCGAGCAATCAAACTCCTGATGGCTCGACATAACAGCTGCGACCTGGTCTTCAAGATAGACGACGCGCGAATCAAAGAAATATGCGCGTTGTAAGCCGGCGTTCAGTACTGTCGGAGAATTCCGGCCAACATCGCCATTAAAATCGAGTGCGATACTTTTTGCTTGTCCATCGGTGAACCCACGTTCCGGTTCGTGACATGACGAGCATGCACGACGACCGTTCTTACTCAGGAGCGGCTCAAAGAATAGTACTTTCCCAAGTGCAATACGCGATTGTAGCAGGTGTGCCGGCTCTTTTGCAGGAGCATAGTAATAGGGATCGAATGCACCGACATCAAACGCCGTCGCAGCTTCAGCACGCAGTGCGCGGCGGCCTTCCGGAAGCGAGATCCCCGCAACGGTCTGGAAATGTTTAACGGCACGCGAAAGCGGATTCGCATGATCGCGAATGAACGTCACGCGATCAAACGAGGCAAAGTCCTGATTGGTCTGTAAATACGATTGCGCGCGCTCGAATTGAGCACTTAGAGCAGCATACTCTGTGGGGGCCGCCTCCTCATAGATCGCTATTACCTCACTGATCGACCGCAGAGCTTCAGCGGCTTCGCTCATGGACGTCTCAGCAACCATTGCATCGAAGCCGGTAATACCAAGCGAAATAATGCGGACGATCTCGAGCCTGATGGCATCGAAGATCTGTCCGTCGGTAAATGATTTTGCTTCTGCGACGGTACGAAGCTTAACCGAATTGCCAGCCAGGTTTTTTAGCTGGGCCCGCAGGGCAGTACTATCGGCTGGATCGTACTCCGGAAATGTCAGGCTTTCAATAACTTGTAAGCCTTGTGCAAGAATAAGATTCTGGTTCGGATCGAACTCTTCAACTTCGTCACGCGCAGCGCCGTTGATCGACTTGGCTGCTCCCGGGCTGAAGTACTCGGCAAACATCTCGCAATGCTTGTAGCCCTTACGTGTTGCCAGAAATTGAGATTGAAACGTTTCGAGTGGCGTTTTGGCTTGGAGGAGTGACGCACCTACCTCGTTCAACTCTTCGACAGCTGCTTCGAAATCTGCAACGCGATCAAGGTATATTGTACGCGTCCTTGCAGCTTCACTGCTTACGAGGACACTGCTTTCAACTCGTTCCGACGATGAGGAGATGACGATGTGAAACGTCAGTAGCGCCAGTATTAAAAGTACATCATTCCTGCTCATCTACGTCCTTATATTAAGACATGCCGCTTCCCTTTCGGGAAGCAGCATGACGGTTGTGTTAAGAGGTTAACTTAACGAGGCAAACCTTTCACAATAATAATCTGACTTGCCTGCTCCTCGTTTGCGCGCTTGGTCCCGCCATCGACGCCTTTATACTTGGCACCCTTCCAGGTATGCGGCTGCACGCATAGCGCAAACGTGTTCTCAAAACCTGTAAGGTCGGAAATGTCGATAAGCGCGCCATACTCCCAGGAGCCAAACTTGCTGTCGCCACCGACATTGTAGTACGCATCGCCACGCTTATGATCAAGCTCCATCACGACTTCTACCGCACCCGTTGCGATCGTATACTTATAGATATACGCATCGTGCGCTTCGTCGCCGTACCCGTTCGGATCTTCCTGAATGTAGACGTAGTTGCTCGTCACACAGATGTTATCCGGATTCTGGAACTGCCCTGCTTTGCCGGCGCGATCGTCGCCATCGAGAATACACTCCAGTGTTCCCTTCGTCCAATCGGATTCGTTAAGCACAAGCTTGTACACACGTCCGTACTTCGTGCGGCTCGAATCTGCATTCGCGCCTGACCATGCCTGGCCGGTTACATTGAAGTATAGCTCACGCCCTGTGCCGCCTTTGCGATAGTCGATGTCTTCGACACGGCCGAACTTGATCGCCTTCAGATCTTCGACAACCGTTGTATTGATCACGTCGCCACCAACCGATGCATCCGGTACTTTCTTGAACGTCACCGGGATCGACTGACCGACCTTCATATCCGTTTCCGTCTGCTTCGCATCGTTACGTGACATGAGATACAGGCTGCCGCCGGTAAGATCGCCGGTGCTACCAACATACATACCAACCTGTCCGCCACCCGGGCCGGAATCGTCATCCATTGTAAGAATGATGGTCTTGCCGGGATACGCATTTTTTGGAAGCGGCATGGCATTCTCGCCATTGTACTGGCCGAGTGCCGTAAGCAGGGTCGTGTTGCCGCCAACGGTCATGTTTGGATCGACAGCATGCGTCAGCGATGTTTCGCCGCTTTCGCCGCAGGTCAGGAACATCGGCCCAAAGCCGTGTTCTTCTGGCGTCGCAAGTGTTGCCGAGCAGAGGCGCCACTGGCCTTTGTCCGAATTCACGATATACTCGCCACTGATTGGCTTAAAGGTATTGTCAAACTTAATGCGCGAGACTGCGTAATTGTCCTCATGGTTAACGACCATGGCGAATGTGCCATCGGCATTCTTCCACACGCCAAGACCGTCGGCCGATCCGCCAAACACAAAATTCGGTGTGGCCGTAAGCGGGTCATCGCTGCCAATGAGAGAAAATACCTGCACGCCGGAAGGTAAGCCCTTTACCAGCGCCGGCGTAGCCGAGTGATTTTTCAACTCTACCGGATTCGGTGTCGTCGTTTCTTCCTCAGCACAGCCAATAAGCGCCGACATCGCCATTGCGGCGATCATCGGCAAAAACTTTGCAGAAACAAGGTTCATAGTCGTATGAATGTTGACGATAATTAAGAGCGCAAAAATGATCATGGCAGATTACGATAATGTTGTCAAACCGTACAAAAAATATTAACAGCGTGTTCTGGGCATATTTCCTGAATTCACAAGAGCCAAAATACAAAGGTAATACACCATTCTCTTCCGGACACTGTTCCTTCTCTCCTATGACAATCAAAGTCTTATTCGTGTGCATCCATAACAGCGCGCGGAGCCAAATGGCAGAGGAATTGCTCCGAAAGGTTTGTGATTCAGGGATAACCGTTGAAAGTGCCGGGATCGAACCCGGCGTGCTTAACCCGCTTGCAATAGAAGTATTGCTTGAGGATGGCATCGACATTCGCGGCAAGCAAACAAAAGATGTATTTGATCTCTACACAGCCGGACGGATGTACTCTCATGTTATTACCGTTTGCGACGAAGCAAGTGCCGAACGTTGCCCGATCTTCGCGGGCGTTACTCAGCGTCTGCACTGGAGTTTTCAAGACCCATCACAATTTGAAGGTACCTGGGAGGAGAAGATCGAGCACACCCGCAGGGTCAGGGATGCAATAAAGCGAAAGGTATCAGAATTCTGTGGAGAAGTTTGCAATGTTCCCACTTAGCTCACCCATAATTACCCACTAAATAGGGTAATAATTACAAAATAGATATTTCACAATTACATATTCAACAAACTTGTGTGCATAACATGTTGATAGTGGTATCATGGCAAAGAGAAGACGTACCCACCGACGATTACGAACGCTGTCGTTCTCTGTAGACATACTGACTTTCCCCGAAGGGCTGGCTGATCGCCAGCCCTTCTTTTTTAGCTTCGACAAAACGATATGACCTTGTCACACAACGTAACCAGACGCCAGCTCCTGAAGATGGGTGGAGCAGCAGTTGCAACTGCTGCGGCGACCAAAGCGCACGCATCGCTCAGCGGCGGCCCGATCGAGATCACACGCCACGACGTGTTTTTGCCTAATCTCGATCCCGCATTCGACGGCATGACGGCAACACTTGCAAGCGACATCCACTCGAGCCCGTACATGTCGCTACAGGATATGAAAGAGATCGTCCGCACGATCAACGATCTCAAGAGCGACCTCATCCTGATGCCCGGTGATTTCGTCACCGATAATCTCGACGAGCTGCCGCCTTTCCTCGAAGCATTCAGCGAACTTCGCGCACCCGCAGGCATCTTCGCATCGCTTGGTAATCACGACTTCGATGCGAACGCCGATATCGTCACCGGCGGACTCGAAACGATCGGTATCCGCACACTCCGCAACGAAAACCTGAAGCTCACCAGGAATAACCGCGATCTCTACTTTATCGGCGTAGACGAAGTCAACGACAACTGCGTACTCGACGCCATCGACGGCAAAGACTCCGAGCATTTCGATGCAGCATATAAAGGTATCCCCGAAAACGCAGCGAGTATCCTTCTCTGCCACAAGCCATATCGCTTCGAAGAGTATGCGCAGACGGGCGTCGGCCTCATGCTATCGGGTCACACGCACGGCGGACAGATCGTCCTCGCACGCTTCGGCAGAACACCGATCACGCTCTGCTCGATCGCCACACGCTTTGTCGATGGATGGTTTACTGCTGAGAGTAATGCGAAGATGTACGTCACCCGAGGTCTCGGAGTCGTCGATATTCCTATGCGCATGAACTGTCCGCCCGAGATCAGCCAATTCACCCTTCGGTCCCAGCATTTTGCAGACAAGGTTGAGACCGGAAGATAGTGTATCTTCTAGAAGAAGATCTCAGCCTTGGGCAGCCCACGTTTAATACGCGCCTTCTCTTTATCGGAAAAGTTATTCCCTGTCAGCACGAGTGTACGGAGGTTCTTACACTTACCGATGTCCCGCGGCAAAGTGGTCAGTTTGTTGTTGCTAAGATCGAGCAAAGACAATTTCTTCAGCTTTGTAATGCTCGCAGCTTGCCGAACTCATCACCTAGCTCCGTGAACTGGTTATGGCTCAGGTCAGCGACTTTGAGATTTACAAGCGAAGAAAAGCCACGCGGAAGCTCGCGCAGCTTGTTCTGACGCAGGTTGATCTCTTCGAGATTGCGACCAGGAAGCATTCGACTGGGCGAGGAGAACGATTTACAAGGTGTATGATACCTGCCGCAAACGTCGGCCTGAGTATCCAGAATCTAACTGCCTACGAAGCGAAATCCGAGAACTACATTCTATTACATCTAAATGAGGATCTAAATGAGGATCAGCATCTACTATGTTGTGTATTCAAAATGAGATTCTGAAAAGTCAACTAAAAGTCAACTAAAGTTGTGATTGCAGATACTTTCGGATGGTTTATTATCATGGGAACGGCTACTATTTTCAACAGGTTGTAACGCTCCCCTGAAATTGTCGCTAACGGTCTCGGGACCGGCATCCAAGAGTAAGGATATTGAAAAAACATTGATTTAAGCAAGTTTTGAAGGAAATTGGAAGAGAGTGCTTCCTCGGCGACAATCAAAATTGGCTAAAATCTGCAACAAAATACATTCTGGAGTTTCTCATGTATTTCATGCCGATGTGGCGGAATTGGTAGACGCAACGGACTTAAAAAGAGATTACTGTCGCATAGTCAAGATAGCAGCTAACGATGAAGCTACTAACTCCACAAGCCCACAACACGAAGGCATATTAATAATAAAGTTCTAAAAATGGGTTTTTTGATCGTACTAACTCTTGAAATGTAATCCCAGCAAACTCTTCCCACGTATTCCAGAATATATCTTCACGTGTTTCCTGATCTTCAGAGGTTGGTAGAATAAGGGATCCTTCGTTACAGAGTTCCTTGTCTGGCATAATTGCCCAATGGTGAATACGTCTTCCTTTATCAAAAAGCGAAAACCCGTATGTTCCTGACAAACCATCAACGATATAATTTAATATCTTGCCATCGAGGGAAAGACGGGCCAGCAATACGTCTAATCTCCCTTCCTCCCCAGGTTCATAAGCACAGTTATACGGTAGCAACCGATCGAGAAGCCACGTTTTATTATGGAAAAATCCTAATGCCGTTGCGGTGTTCTCGGACCGTGTAGCGTCAGAAAACGAGAGTTTTTCGATCGAACCTGCAGCCTGCACCTCAAGCCCTTCCAGCAACGCAGGGAAGGAATCGTGATAGTCCTTGTCAAAAATAATACCAGCGAAATTCCAACTCATGATAGTAATGATCCTTTCCTCTGCAATTTACCTAATAATCTCCGCTTCTTTTCGTAAAATATAGCTGAGTATCGTTTTTGGGTCAGCATACTTGGCGGCAATCGAGAGATTGGTCTCAAGCATAATGCTCATAAAATTCCCCGCCTCCAGTGCTGCATAAATTTCCTTTTGTCCACGTTCATAGCCTCCACCCCCGGCCTTGCATTCAACAATGATGAGTTCATTGCCTTTTTCAATAATGAGATCCACCCGCGCTGTTTTCCCAACGCCGGACACATTTACTTCCCGATACACCGTATATCCCAACCTCTTATAGTATTCCGCATTTACGCTTGACCACAATTCCCCAACAATTTTATTCTTGGTAAGCTGGTCGATATTCGAATCGTCAATGACCTTTCTCAATACGGTCCATTTTTCCTTGTTGATTGTACCTCCGCCTGCTACAATTTGTGCAAGGACTTGACGATGGTCCAGTTTAAATACCGTATTATATGCGGTGGTTGTTCCGAGCGCCTCCGTTACTTTAATGACTCCATTTTCCACTTTAAAAGATGCGCCCCAGATCAATTTGACCATAGCATCAAACCCAGTAGCCGGATCGCTCAATGCCCGGGCAACATCGGCGGCAAATGCATCTGCAGCTTCGATCGCTTTTACTGCATCGGCATAGGTCGTAGTCGATGACGTCATAGATAGGATTTCCCGCAATCGTTCGAGATTGCCAGGCGACTTCCCACCTCCCGCTTTAGCGATCAGCTCTGCGATCTGATCGTTGGTCGCTGACGGGACTTTATCGATGATATCGTAAAGCGAGTTGACAAAACCATTTTTAGACCATTTTGAGCTCATTAACGAGCTTAACTCGGGCCAACTGAATCGGCCGAGCAATACGTCGCCTTTTTGGAGCCCATTATACTTGAAGATTCCGGGTGACGACTGGATAAACAGGTCTGCATCATTCAAAAGACGTTCCGCCACTCGGAATTCCTGGCGGATGGTCGAGCTCAATCCTTCCAAGAGTTTTGGAAAATTATTTAGCGGCACATATTTTGCTAATTGAACCACACGCATTAACTGTTCGATGAGCTGGGTTCCTGTCGGAATGGTCGCAGCATTGTCCATGATCTTTTTAAGCACAGACATCGGCACATGGTCGAGGATGGTACGCAATGCCATATCCGAAATGTCGAGGCCTTTAGGGATGACGAGAACTGGCAGAGCAATATCTTTGAGCGCTTCGGCGAAGTCGTGCTCCATGCCCATGAGGGCCGCCTCGAATTTGCTCGCCGGTTCCCGATTGGCATACAGGAATTCCCGAATCCGTAATAAGTCATCCCGTGATTTGCCCCTGAGCACTTGCGCAAGTCGCCGAACCTGATCGGCGGTCACCGTTGGGGGCAGGCATGGGGATGCACATTTTTTCAGCGCTAAGACCACTTCCGGACTGTTCGCGAGTATCTTGCGCAACCCGGCACCTGCTTCGGTCAAGAGCGATTGAACCGTTCCTTCGTCGGTCATAGGGCCGATACGGATCAGATCGTCGAGAACGTCGCCAGGAGGCATTTTTCCACCACTTGCTTTGAGGATAAGCTCTACATAGGTGTCCTTGCCTGCAAGTTGTACGGCACCTTCCCAGAGTGCACGTCGAGAGGTAGGATTGTCCAGAAGTGCAATAACCTTTCGGAAATCACTTTGTGTCTCGATGACACTTCCCAAGAGTCTGATTTCACGCAATAACCGTTCTTGACCCGATGATAAACGAGTCGACTGTGCAAGGATATCAGAATTGAGCAGTACATTGAGCGCTCTGCGAATTTCGGGAGAGAGTGTATCAGCAATGAAGGCATCGAGAAGCCGTGGTTCTATCGAGCGAAGGATATAGCGGTTTTTAACGGTATTGGAGAGAGCATCAAACCCTTTGCCGAACATGTCTGCCAAACGTGTCTCCGAGCCCAGTTTGGAAGTAAGGTGTTCCGCCTCAAGAAAGGCAACGAAACTCTTCGACTCTCCGGCTTTGATTGCGGCTTCCCACGTGCTAAACTGCGTGGCGATATAAGATGGATCTTGCGTATCAAGGAGCACTCGTTGAGTGCGTGGATCGGAGAGCAGTTCGGACATCAGCCGTTTATTTTTGGCAAGATCACCTTCCCTGACAAGTCGCATCAACTCCGGCAATTCATCGAGCGATTTACTTCCGATACCGGCATAAAACTGCACTACGTCTATGAAAGTCGTTTCATCGACGGCTTTGCTCAAAGCTTTCACTGCTTGCACGATTTTTTTATCGGCAAGCGCATTGTTCATAACGACTACCGCCATTGGATTTGATCTAAGCGGCTCGAGAAACTTGATATTTTCTGCAAACTCGGGCGTCGAAACTTTAGCGAGAGCTGCCTCGATCGCTTGAATCTCTTCGAGAATCTTCTTGCCACTTTCGGTTGCCGTTCCGCCGGCGCTCGCCAGGCTCGCTTGTTTGATAATCAGTGCTTCACGTAACGCTTTCGTCGTATCGCCGGCAAGCTCAGCACCTTTCGCAATCGCCTTGATCGCTTTTGCTGCCTGTGCAACATCGAGGCCGATGCTGACTAAGCTCACCCAGAACCAGAAATAGGATGGATCCTCCGTCCCCAACGCTTGAGCGGGATCGAGATCGGTATTCGCCGTTTGCTTCTTGAAGGTGATCTCCATATAGGTGCGGTAGGCATCAACAGTACCAACAGCGAGACTTGCTGCAAGGGCTAACCATCCTATTGGGCCGGACGCAAGTGCTACTAGGCCTAACGCAATGCCGACGACCGCCAAACCAACGTTCTCCCAAAAATTCGTGTCACCGACCTCAACCTGTTTTTCTTTGATGAGCTGCGCCGGGACTCCACCGATGACACCCAAACTATATTGGGCGCGGAGGATGACTACCGGTAATTCCCAAACCTTTTGCGGCTCACTCGTAAGTTTAGCACGGGTATCGATGATATTTTGCATCACCCCGCCTTTACCATCGTCCCCCTGAATGATGCCAAGAAGATTTTTCTGAAGCTGGTCATTGTCTAAAGCAGCCTTCTGGGCTGCCGTTCTCCTCAATTCGAGTTGCGGGGTCGCGAGAATCGGGTGAGTCGGAGCCTCCTTCTGAAGTAGTGCAACTATAGCACCTTCCTTCACAAACCAAGAAGCAAAGTACGCATTTGGCGCCTTCTGATGTTCCTCATAGCGTTGCTTAATGTTGTTTTCCTCATAATACATCTTAGGATCGGATCCATCGATTGGAACATCACCAGCATAGAAACCATTATTTTTCGAAGAATAGTATTCAGCTGCGCCACGATAAAGCAACTTGTTCGTCCCACCAGAATCTACGAGACTTACTCCTTCCCACCACGCTTTTTGTGCTTCGGAATATTTACCAGCAAGATCATCCAGAACTGATTTGAGTTCCGTTATTTCTTTGTCGGTGCGAAGGTGCTGCGTTTCTATCCGGGCTCCCATCTCACTCTTAGCCAACATATCAAATGCGATCAAAACTGCGAATCGCTCGAATGTAGCGATGAAATCTGTTTTCATCGTTTCGTACTCTTCAAGAGTAATACCGAGGCGGTTTAGCTCTTCCTGGCGCTCTTTCTTAAGTGCCTCCAACTCAGTGTTGTCGCCTTTGTGATCGTTGATCTTCGTATTGAGTTCATACAGCTTACCTGTCTTCATCAGGTCGATCGCCTGTTTTCCGACCTTCGTTTCGACCGGTTCCTCGGCCGTATTAGTAACTTTCTCTCTGATCTTTCCCATCACACTTTGATATGATGGTTTGGCAATCGTGAAGGACTTATAGCCAAGATCGACATCCGGCTGAGTAACATCCCTATATATTTCCCAACGCCATCCCGACTCCACCAGTTTATTCACCTGCTCATCGGTGACAGGAAAAGCAACTTTGAGTGCTCTGCGAAGCAAACTCACCTTGAGTTCATCTTTATCAGTGAGAAGGTCGTCAGCCGTAACGGGAATTGCGAATTCGTATGCAGTACCGGCAACTACCGACGGACGCTGGAATGCCGGCGCGCCGATACGCTTATCAAGCAATCGAAGCGTCATTTGCCCAACGATACCATCGACATCATTCCCTTCGAAGCCGGAATCTTGTTGGAAATAGATGACGGCTTGTCTCGTGCCGGCTCCAAAGGATCCGCTTGGTACATCCCTCCCGGCATCGAGATCAAAAATCAGATCCTCTCCGAGCGAATAGTTTAATTTCAGCAGCGCCAACTGAAGTCGAGTGACGTATTCGCCTTGGTCGTCGAGTTGAATATTGAATAATCGGTTTCGATTGACTTTTGCAAGCTGCGGAATATCCTTAAAGTATTCAGAAACCAAGGGTGGAGCATCTTTCTCAGTCGCAGCATTGTATTGGTAGAGCCGTTCGAGAAGAAGACTATTGATGCCATGACTGATCGATGTATCATTGTGATGTTGTATTGCAATCCTGATCAGTCTATTAAGCGTACTGGAGGAATCTATTACAGATTCTAAAATGCCTGGTTCTTTAATCGCCCATTTGCCGGCAGAGACCTCTTTCAGCTGTAATTGTAGTTCATAGACATGATTCGCATAAGCTATCGGCGAGCTGCCGGGATAGATCGCCAGTTCTTTAAAAAGATTATAGAACTTGTACTGCTTATACCACGAATCGAGGTTGTCGTCACCCGCTTTGAGATAGTCGATCTCAGGATGAATTTGTGATTCATCAGCGGGTTTTCGCTGTACAAGTTTCCTCTGTAAACCAGTATTTTGCTGAACCACATGTGTGAGTTCATGTGCGAGCAAATGCTTCCCCTGTGAGGATCCGGTATCGTATTTCCCGCTATTGAAATAAATATCCGATCCGAAGGTAAATGCTTGAGCGCTTACAGAACTGCTCATTTGAGCGGCAGCAGAATCGTGGTGAATGCTGACCCCACTAAAATCGGCACCCATGGACTGTTCCATGAAGAAACGGGTGCTTTCGGGAAGTGTGTCGCCACTGCCACGCGTCTGTTGTAATTGCGACTGAAGCCCATCAGGTGCTTCCGCAGCACCTCCATCAAACGACTTTAAGCTGATCTTGCTCAGCTGTTCATCCTCCAGTTCTTTTCGCTGGATTTCACTTTCCACTGCACAGGGCTCGGCACTAGGAGATGGGGATGGTGGGAGGGAAGCAGAAAACTGTGCTAGCAGTGTAACTGGGCTCATCGACTCAGAGCGCGAGTCGTCCTTGCCTGCTACTGGCAGTACACTTTCGGCAGCAGTATCTGTCTTTTTTGCCTGTAGCATACCATCGTGTTCTTCATCTTCACAACTGGTACACTTTCTTTGCAATCCTGAAACTTCCCGGCTCACCTCCATAAACGTTCGCTTCGGCGGTTGTAATGGGTAGTCTCCGGAGGGTTTTCTCGCAATGAACGGAGTCTCAGGTACGGTTTGCCCTTCGAGCATCGAATGGACTTGCTGAGCATATCGGCCCTGCACGAAAGGCGCTTCCGGCATACGCATGACACGATCGGCAGTCGCCTCGGCCTCACGCTCGAACGGATCGTCTTGTGAACCTACAGCAATCTTGCGTTGCGGGATGGCCAGAGGTTTTCGTACCTGCTCCGTATCCGCCAACTCAACCGCAGCCGCAGGAATAACCTGAGCCGCTGCCGGAGCAGCCTGAGCCTGGGGCGATATGGTGGCGGTGTCACGCAAAAGTAGTTTATTTGTCTTCGTCTACCATTTTTACTTGATTGTTATTTTTTTCCCAATTTGGAAAGCTTCGAATAATCGAGTCGGCGAATTCTAGTAATTCCCGGCGTATTTGGGAGACTCTCGTTCGTCAAACCAAGCAGCTCTTCTTTATTCCTAGGTCCCTGGTAATTTGATTCGTAAAACGGATGATAAAAATACGCCTTTATGACTTTCATATACCAATCAAAAAGACCTTTTTTCATCGTAGAGTAATCAAACCTGCCTAGAGGGAACCCTGCAAATTTCTCATCACCAAGGTAAACAGCATGTTCGCCTTGCCAAGCAGATGCTGTGCTGCTAACTTCACTTGCAATCGCGCGTCGACTATTGTCGCTTTGGGCATCTTCCTTCTGTTGTGCAGTTAGTTCTACCTCGCCTTCTCTGCTACTGTTCTTATCCTCAAGATCATTGTCGATTAAACTTTTTAAGAAGCCGAGCATCTTTTTGTAATCTGGGGCAACTTTGTCGTCGACTATGTTCTCAAAATATACCCAATCGCCTGGTAGTAAATCTTTCGTTGGATCGCTGGGGTCAATCTTAATATTTAATATTGACATCACACTCGGGAATACTTTCTTTTCGTCCAATGGATGCATGTCAGAAGGCATTGCATCTTTACTGGCCATCCTTGAATCTGTGCCTGGTGTTACGTAACTCCGAACCTCTGTTGTCAGAATCTGTGAGATGTTTAGGTCCTTACCACCAGGAAACATTTTATTGAATGCAGCACTCCCGAATAATTCGAGCATCGAATAATATTGCGCCGCCACTACCGCCATGTTGCAATCGATATAAATATCTTCGGGGCCATTGAATATGCTTTTAACGGCAGCATCCGGCTCTTTACCCTCCTTTACTATAAACACTTCCTCACTGCTTGCCTCCCAGTACGCAGTAGGCAATTTAAATTGGCTCGAAACCGGGTCGCGGCCGAAATGAAAGTTGACTTTTGGAATTACTCGTGGCATAATATCAGCAAGCTTTTGGCGAAGCAAGAGGGCGCTGTGAAACTCATCGTGATTAATGAAGTAGTGGACTGGCTCTTTCCCATCATTGTAAAGTTTTTTGAGTAGCTCTACATTGTAAGTTTTTTTTTCTATATCCGAAGGAACATGCTCTTTGCCATTTATTTCTATCTTACGCTGTATGATTTGTGATTGTTGTAAAGCTCTCGCACTGTTGCTTTGTTGCACCGTATGCGTCAACTCATGCGCCAACAAATGCTTCCCACTCTCAGCATCTGGAGTATACTTGCCTGAGTTAAAATAGACATCCCTCCCCACCGTGAACGCCTGCGCGTTTAGTCCCTGACTCATCTGGACAGCATCGCTATCCGTATGCAGTCGTACATCCGAAAAGTCCGCACCGAAACGGCTTTCCATGAAGTTGCGTGTGGGCTCGGACATCGGGCTGCCACTCCCTTTGCTGGATTCGATCTGGCTGCTAAGTGCATCGGAAACGACTGCGCCTTCGCCGCCTTTGCGTTGAATGAACGGAGTGATATCGGCAGCGAGAGGTTTTCGTTGAACCTGCTTCTCCTCATCTTCGCATCCGGCACACTTGCGTTGCACGAAGTGTGTTTCCGGCATGCGCATGACACGGTCAGCCATCGCATCGGCTTCGTGCTCAAGCGGATCATCGACGGCGCCGACGGCGAGTTTGCGTTGAAGAATGTGCGTATCAGTATGATAATTATTAGTAGTCTCCATGCTACGAGCCACTGCCGTTACGGCGGGTGTGGAAGTTTGCGACTGGGGTGCTATCGCAGTTGTCTTTTGCATTAATAGCGGTTAGTGTATCATGTTTGTAGTCTCCACATTCTTATGCATAAGCGACTGTTACTTTCGTCAATTGGATCACGCTATGGTAATTTATTTGTTGCATCGGATCTGCAACGTGAACGCAGCCATGCGAACCGACATCGAGAGGGCCCATATGCAATGCTTCCCCGCCATTGTAGAAGACGGCAAAGTGCATGTTAGCAGAGAGGAAATCTTTCGAGTAGCGATTGGATGGCCCTTCCCGCGTCGTCGGATCCACATTACCGGAGTACTTGCCGCTATTATACCCAATGCCTTCGATCCGGAATACGGTAAAGGATCCCTTGTCAGTGCGCCCTAGTTCCGGTGAACCACCAGTTACAGAAAAACTGATGGAAGGTAACTGAACGCTATTGGCGTAATACTGCGCTACTGCCGTACCCACCCAGGCATTCGACCCGCTGGGATCGACCTTCTGTGATGTAAACGTGACAGTAATTAGCTCAATCCACGGTTTTGTCTCTTTGTCCGTGGCTATCGTAAAAACGTCTTCGACGAGTGAGGGAGGCGAGTCGTTTTTCCCAAAATTGAAGGCGGACGTTGGGCGGTACGGACGAATAGAGTTTCCTTGCTGGATCGTATGCGTCAATTCGTGAGCGAGAAGATGTTTACCACTCTCGGAATCAGGAGAATATTTCCCTGAATTAAAATAGATATCGCTCCCAACCGTAAATGCATGTGAACTCAACTCTCTGTTCATCCGGGTTGCTTCGTCACCGGTATGTATCTTGACGCCGGAAAAATCCGTACCGAAACGATCTTCCATAAAACTTCTTGTCTCGCCTGGGAGCTGATTCCCGCTCCCTTGAGTTGCTCCGATCCGGTTGGAAATAGACTCTGATGCGGTAGTAGCCGCGGTGCCTTTCATCTGAATGAGGGGAGTAACTTCGGCGGCCAACGGCTTGCGCTGTACCTGTTCTTCCTCCTCACAGCCGTCGCACTTGCGTTGAAGCATCGGCGTTTCGGGCATGCGCATCACCTTGTCGGCTGTTGCATCGGCTTCTCGCTCGAATGGATCGTCTACCGCACCAACGGTAAGTTTTCGTTGGATGGCGGAAGGGGCAAGCTGTGTTGCGGCAGGTGCGTGAGCGCCATCATCTTTTTTTACACGCGATCTAGTAGGATACATAGCGATATCTCCCTGGTTTAGGTCTTTCCTTCTTTGCGATACTCCTTTTTGATCCCCTGCACCAGATCTTCGGTCGTGATCCTGGTCTCGCCACGATCAAGTGCCATCAGCGAGGCGAACTGCACAACATTCATTATGGAACCGCCAGAAAGTTCGTACTGGGCCGCGACCCGTTCCAGCTCATGTTTTGGGGGCGGTTCACATACCGGACTAAAAGCGTTGTTCCAAATATGCAGACGTTCCTTTGGCTGCGGTTTCGGGAAATGAATGATCGCCTGAAGCCGGCGAGTAAATGCCTCGTCAACATTATTGCGCATGTTCGAGGCGAGAATGACAAGCCCCGGGTAATCCTCGAGTCGTTGCAGGAGATAGGCAACTTCCTGGTTTGCATACTTATCGTGTGAATCGGAAATGGTCGTTCGTTTTGCAAAGAGCGCATCCGCTTCGTCAAAAAACAGGATCCAATTTTTGTGCTCAGCTTTCTGAAATACTTTTTCGAGATTTTTCTCCGTCTCGCCGATAAATTTGGAAATCACCATGGAGAGATCGATCCGGTATACATCAAGCCCAAAGAGCTTGCCAAGCAAGGCAGCCGTCAGAGTCTTTCCCGTGCCGGGCGGTCCGTAGAACAGTACTTTATACCCAGCCTTGAGCTTCTTGCCCATCTTCCACTCGTTAGTGAGCGTTGGTCCATGCTGAAGCCAAATACGCAGCTCGTCGAGTTGTCCGGCCGTGAAATCGTCGACCACCAGATCGCTCCAGTTCATCCCACTCGTAATGCGCTTAGCGGGAAACTCAGTACTAAACTGCGGCTTACGGATACTTCCGGAAGTGAAGAAGTCGACATACTCTTCGGCAACGCCGATTGCAGCGCTTGAGTACGGCTCACCGGAAGTAGCGCTGATACTTAAAATAGTATGGGAGAAGAATACGTGGTCGGGCTGAAAATACTGTAGCGCAGTAAAACGGGCTGCGAGATCATTGCCTGCTAAGACAAAGAGCGCGGTTTCGATGGTCGGAAGAAAGCCGCTGTGCCGAGTACCCCGGATGCCACCAAATTCCGTATACCCTCGCCCCAATGATTTATTAATCGAAAAGAACACATCCAGAATATGTGGTTGAATATCGGGAATAATGGCAAGCATCAGGATGACGCGCTCACTTGGCGAAAGCTTGTAATATTTTACAAACTCTGCATAGACTGATGTGTCATCAACAAGATCGGGGGGAGGAAGCACATCGTGGATGGCGTTAGCGATACCAGTTGTGGAAATAGCACCGTTGACGGTTTTTGGTGTCGCTGTCCGGTTCAGTGCAACTTCATACCAACGCAACTCCTTCGGTTGAACATTCTCGGTAGAATCGGCAGGGAAATGTACCTGAAGACGGTGATTAATAACCTTGGCCAGCCATGCTGTCTCTTGAGCAAGCGTAGCTGCATTTTGCTCCAATGGGGTGGAAACTGCCTCGATTTCTCGTCGACGATCGTCAATTTTATTCATAACCCTTTACCAATCAACTGTGATGACATACCGATTCCATGGTATTGCCACCATAGAATAACTCCAGGGAAGTTTATCCAGCAGCACATCGAGTGTCATACGCTCTACGAACAGGTGCCAGTTGCTCTGGTCACGCCTGAGGATACCCGGGCGACGAATGAATGTCTCACGCAGCCCGTCGATCGAAGTATTCTTCAAAATGCTCCAATGCTCCACGACCGATGTGAGTAGCGCTTCGGCTTCCTCTACCTCTTTGTCGGTCGGTTCGAATGCATGCGGCAATGTTTCTGCGATCGGGACACCCGCAAGGAGTTTCGCAAGAACAAGTTCATACTCAGGCGCTTCGAGTTGTCCGGTCGCCAAATAATTGAGCAGCAAGACACCTCGCTGTTGTGCTGACGTGCTGACCCAAGCATGATTCTGCGTCAGTTCAATGTTCGCAAAGAACGAACGAAGGAACGGCGAAAGCAATACGAGGCCAGCCGACGAGACCACATACTGTTCCTTCATATGCTCCTGTTCAACCTGCAGATCGCCCGAGGCATTGAGAATTGCATCAGCCATTCCAGATGCATTCGGTCCCAAAGAAGGCGCAGGAGCCGCTTCTACTTCCTGGTCAACATGATCCTTGAACCATTCTAAAGAAGCGCTGACAACTTTACGCTGTCTCTCCTTAGCTTCCCGACGATCAGGTTCTGGCATTGCTGGATCGAGTGGAGTAACCAGTGCATAACGAAACAACTCGACATCGCCGCCGAGCATTTCGATTATCCGACGTTCAAAAATGGGTACAACTATACTCTCATGGCCCCGTGCTTCGATAATAGCGGGCGCATTGGCAAGCAGTAGGGAAGAAAGTATTTCATTAGCTCCCACAGCCACGGTTTGGCCAGAGCGCGCTTTAATACGTTCGAACCAATTCATGACGATCGCTTCGGCAGAAGCAAGCTCGTCTATCAGTGCGATAATTAATTTCGTGACGTTCGGTCTGAATTGAAACGCGATCCGTTGCCAGACGTGAGCATCGCGACGATGCTCATACAGAAACGCTCGAATCCTGCTTTGCTCATGCGTCAACACTCGTTGTCCTATCTCCTGCAGATCCAGAGGATCGTCCGATGCCCACCATGGCAACGTTCCCGTACGTAAGAAATACTCAAGCAACTCACGTTCGATATACTCCTGCCCCCGTGGAATTCGGGCGCTTTGTTGTGAGAGTATGCTCAAAAATGCTTTTTCAAACTCCTGCTCGAAAAGGCGACCGATTTCCGCAACAGAGCCATTTGCAGTATTCGTATCCAACTCGATGGTCAGTCGATCGATCTGAATCGTGTCGGTAGTATTCGCATGTGTGTCAAACACATCATTCATGCGCTGCCCGATCTCCGATTGAAGCGTACGCAGAAGCCCATGACGCAGGTCAAATGCCTTCGACTCAGACGAGCAGATAGCGTCAAGCGTGATCGTGTTTACGAGGTGCTTCACTGGGCTCTAGTACTCGCTTTCCATCACTTTTACAATCGTCGGTGCAACAGCCGCATGGCCGGAGGGTATTAAGTGCATTGACAAGTGGGTCGACATGTTCGAACGATGGCATCTCGGTCTGTGCCATTTCCTGCAGCCATTCATAATACACAGATTCGAATTGTCTCATTTGCTCGATGCCAACCCACATAATGCGCGTGTGGATATGCGCAGGAGCTTCTCGCTCGACGGTCTTTTCGAATAGATTGCGAAATGTCTTATCCCGCAGTCGTTTCGGCCAACACGGAATAACGATCGTTGTCCTGAACGAGTATGGATCTTCGTTATGATCGCAAGGATTTTCGTCACAATAGAGATCCATCTGGAATGAGAAATACTCGATGAACTGTGCGATCTCTTCGTCGATGTCGTTGACGATCTTCTCATTTTTCTTCTTCTGCTCTGCAGTCCGCTTGTTGAACATGTATGGACTTTGTGCGAGAACTACATTGGCTTCTCCGCGGATAATGAATCCATACTTCACGTTTGCCGGAACATCGCTTTCATTCGATACGACCTGGTAATTTATTGATTCCGAGCCATACTGCGCCAGGTCACGGACACGTTCTGCAAGATATTCGTACCGTCTAAACTTCAAGAAGACCGGAGGCGTAGCATCGGTGAATACCTGCTGGTAGAGCATGGAGTGATTGTATGCTTTATCCGCTTCTTCATAACGCTTATACTCCAGCACCCATGGCAACTTATCGTAACACAGGGCAGCCGGGATGCGCCGTACGACCTTTCGATATGGTGGAATCTCTCCCTCCCTTACCCCGATGCCAAGATCACAAGGATCGAGGCATACATTCAGAAAATCAGCATCAATCGGTTTGCCTGCTTCGTCAAATACTACGTCGAACTTCGGCCGAAGCAGTAGATGCTCGACTAAATGGAATCCCTCATTCTCGTCGATCTTGCGTATAACGTCCTGAAGCTTATCGTAGGCAGCATTGACCTGCTCTCGTTTGTCGTATTTCCGGCTTTCGGCAAGAAGTGTCGCAGTCATTGGATCATCGCCATCCCACAGCTCGAACCAGAAGACGCCGACAACACCGGCAGTCTTTCGGCTACGTTGCTTCACCTCTTCGTGAAATACAACATGCGATCGTTCGCTGGCATGTTCGAGGATCTCCATCATCAGCTCTTCGATGCAACATCCATCCTGGACTTCCACACTTTCGAGCAAAACAGTATTCTTGTCCTGTAGATCGACAAGTCTGATCGTGCTCAGAAGTTTTCCTTTTGCGTTCTTCTTTTGCTCGGGCTGCTTACTCTTGGCCGTAGTTTCCCAGACCGGCTCGACGATAAACCACTCGGGCGCCAGATTACGTCGACGAATATCGCGAAAACCGAGCAAACGACTGACCCGGCGTTCTGTGCCGGATACGTTCTGCGTTTCCCAGAAATCCTGGCGGGAATAATTATATCCTTCCCCGCGCTCTGTGCTGATGTCGTAATACTCGCCGCCCTTGAGTATGGCGATCTTATCGCCGATCAGCCGGTCGTCGACGTTAAGCGGTGTGAGCCACCGTGAAATAGCTTCGTACTCATCGACGTTTTCCCCAAATCGGGCCAGCATGTGATTCAGAAAGATATTGCGACGCTCACGGAATTGCTTCGGAGTCTCTACCAGATGCTCGACGACTTCAGAAAAATCGTGAAGGATCTCGGCAAAGTGATTCTCACCTCGTCCGTGATGATCGACAAGCAATGCCTGGATACCGTCGAGATCGCCAAGAAGATGGGTGAAATAGGTGCGGCTTGGCGAAGCATCGAACGTATAGAGATCACGCAGATGATTGAGTTGCGCTAAATAATCCACCAGGATCTGCTCGAAAAAGAGTAAATACCCTTTGAGCTGAAGCGCTTGTATCTTACGCTTTTCGTCCGCATTGTGTGAGAGCCCGGCACGTTCGCCGACGCCATAGCACATGGGCAATGAGTTTGTGATCGGGAAATATTCCTCAAGTTCCATATACTCGCCGACCGGAACCTCAAAATCCTTTTCATGTCCCTTGAGCTTGTACTGTCGCTCGAGGGTTTTACGGTCACCAAAGAGCTTAAGCATCCGTTCGGGTCTGCGGTCCTGCGCACCGCCGGTGAAGTAGGTGATGATCTCGCGCTCTTTACAGAAGTAGATCAGCGATCGTGAGGGCTCGATCCGAGCGACCTTCCGCTGTGCCTTCAGCGAAGCTACCCACTCATTAAAAAACCTGCCTCGATCGGATGCATCCTCGGGCAGGAAGAACGACGTGATCGCTTTGACACCGTTAATGTCCGAGATCTCATTGATCAGATCGGAAAGCCGGATATCACGAAAGAGGTCAGTTTTCTCAAGTTCTTCCGTATCAATAAACCCATGTTTGAGCGGCGGGCCGTTGAAGATCTCATCGATGGTGTATCCCCGCTCTCCCATCTCGTCGATCGTATGGAAGGGGATCGAAGGGGTAAAATACCGATAAATCGCAAAGAAGATCTCCGAAAGAACAATATCGGGATCGGCATATTCGTACAGCTCGATCCTGGCCTTAATACCGAACTCCTCATCCTCGACTGCATTGACCCTCAAAAAATCTACTGA
>JANWLI010000029.1 GCA_025450975.1 Candidatus Kapaibacterium sp.
CGTTCTCATACTCGGCCCAGGCAACGTAGAGCTTCGGCGGCAACGGACCCGGCGCTGTCGGTGCTACTGCCAGATAGTACTTATCGGCAAGCGTACTCGCCGATGCAACGTTATCCGAATCGAAGAATACCCGTACCGGAGCTTCCCACGATAACCCTTTTGTTGTCGACTTATACGTAACAACATCGTTGAGCGGATACGGACTGCCACCGTGCGCAAGCCTTCCGTTTGTATAGTACCCTACACCATCCGGACCAAAACCGACAGAAGGATCGGTCGCAAAAGCGAGCGCCTGATCTGCGGGCAGCTCTTGCGATTTCCAGGTAAAGCCACCGTCGGTCGAAGCGAAGTACCATAGCGTATTGAACGACCGGTAATCGTTTGCACCGACGATAATATTTTTTCCGTCTGTCGGATTGACGGCAACCGCAGTCTCGTTCTGATCGTGGAAGAACCACTGCGATACGTTAATGTTCGGAAAATCAGAATGCGACGTGCCAAGCGTCTGCGGCTGATGAAAGTTTTTGGGATTGAGCGGTTTGATCCGACCCTTCGGCCTATGCCACTTTAACTTCGGCGTTGATTCGGGTTGCAGGAACACCGGCGAACGCTGGCCAAAGGCCGCTTCCGAGAAGATAAGTACTATGAATACGAAAAGTACTGAGGGTCGCACAAATGAAAGACCTTCCTGTTGCCTTTACAACCTCCGCCCCCGAAAAAAGGATTCTTCGCCCTCTTCGTTTCTTAGTTTCTTCGTTTCTTCGCGTTAAAAACCCCCTACATCAACCCTTGTACATCGACATCCACCGTCAACTTCACCGAAGACCGAGCCATCCGCTCGTGATACTTCTCCAACGCCCCCGAGAGCAGCCGACGCATCTTCTGCCCGGACTGATCTTCCGACTTGAAGTTCTTAATGATAATATGCCACCGAAACTCATTGCGCAGCTTCTTCAGCTCCGGCGTCGAGGGATTGAGCATCTCATGGAATGACGACGTCCGCACCATCAGCGTCGCAAAGGCAAGCGCTGCCTGATGCACTTCATGCTCCTTGAGCCCGCGAAACTCGATAAGGATGAGCCGCGAAAATGGCGGATAGTTCAGCTCCCTGCGCATCGGCAACTCTTCCTGGTAGAACCCCTCGTAATCATGCTCGATAACTCGCCGCATCGCATAGTGCTCCGGCCGCATCGTCTGGATCAGCACCTCTCCCGGCAACTCCTTACGCCCTGCGCGGCCCGAGACCTGCGAGAGCAACTGGAACGTCCGCTCCGACGACCGGAAGTCCGGCAGCACTAGATTTGTATCGGCATTGACGACACCGACAAGCGTCACGCGCGGAAAATCCAGCCCCTTGGCCACCATCTGCGTACCAAGCAGGATATCGGCCTCGCCATTGCCAAATGCCGTCAGAATTTTCGCAAACGCACCTTTCTTTGCAGTCGTATCGAGATCCATGCGTGCTATCCGAGCCCCCTGAAACGTCTCTGTAAGCTCATCCTCGACGCGTTGCGTACCAATGCCTCCCGTGAAGAGGCGGTCACTCGCGCACGTCGGACACGTCGCCGGCTTCGGCGACATATAGCCGCAGTAATGACACTGCATCCTGCTGCCGACAGTATGATAGGTCAGCGTCACTGCACAGTTCGGACACATCACGGCATCGCCACAATTGCCACACGCTATATATGTCGAGAATCCGCGCCGATTCTGCAGCAGCACCGTCCCCTCTTTTTTTGCAAGCCGCAACTCCATCGCAGCCCGCAACCGCGGCGAGAGCGCATTGCGTTTTGCTTCCTGTTCTTTCGATACGGGATGCGCAATACGCATATCGACGATCTCCACCGACGGTAACGCAGCATCCTGCGCGCGGCGTGTCAGCTTCAGCAGCTTATACTTTTTCTGCTCGGCATTGTAGTAACTCTCCAACGACGGCGTCGCGCTGCCGAGAATGCACACTGCTCCGGTCATGTGCGCACGCATCACCGCAGCATCGCGTGCATGATAGCGTGGCACAGAGTCGTACTGCTTGAATGTCACTTCATGCTCTTCGTCGACGACGATCAACTTCAGATCGCGCACCGGAGCAAACACAGCACTTCGCGCGCCAATGGCGATGCTCGCTTTGCCCTCGGTCAGATGCTTCCACGATTGATACCGCTCCTGATTCGACATCCGCGAATGCAGTACAGCAATATCGCGGCTGCCAAGCCTCCGCTCAAAGCGCTCGATGAGCTGCGGCGTCAGCGAGATCTCCGGGACCAGGATCAGCACGCCGCCACCTGCAGCCAGCACTTTGCGCGCAAGGGCGATATACACTTCCGTCTTGCCCGATCCGGTTATGCCATGCAGGAGGAACGTCGTCGTATCGCCAGCAGCAAGCGCCTCGCCAACCGTCTGCACGGCGCTCTGCTGTTCGCTGGTGAGCGCAACATTATCGATATGATCGGCATGCGACGTCTCCTGATTCTTGCGCTTGGGCGCGACAACTTCGCGTTCACCGAATTCGATGAACGCTCGTTCTTTGAGGCTTGTCAGAATGCCGAACGTCCCCTTGATGTCATGCATTAACTCAGCAGGCGTCAGCGGATCGTCGGGATGAAGCTGCCGGTGCTTCTGCACTGCAAGCAGCGCCGCAGCCTGTCGCGGAGCACGCTCAAGCTCGACAAGTGCTCCGGCGAACGCACCTGCATCGTAGAGGCGCTCGGGTAGCAGCACCGTTCGCTCAAACTTCGCCTTCGCCTCGCCACCCGATGATGGCGTGTCGATACGGATAAAGCCATCGTTAGCCAGCGCCTGTGCATGCGCGTAAAGTCCGCGAAGGTTGGTGCGCTTCGCTAAGTGCGAGAGAAAAACTCCGTTCGGATATTTGGTAAGCTCTAAGAGAAACTCCGCACGCTTCGGTGCACGCTTTGCCATCTCCATCGCCTCCGGAGCGATGTCGGGACTGATCAGCGTCACCTTCGCCTTCGTCTCAGGCCGGAAACCCTGCGGCAGTGCAGCCTCAAGCACTTCCCCCCACGACGTGAGGTAGTACTCGGCGATCCACTTTGTCCACTCGAGGAATGTTGCGTCGAAGACCGGCTCGGGATCGAGGACATCTTCGATCGGCTTGAATTTCTTGACGTCGGGCGGCGCTTCGTCGGTGATAGATACGAGGACGCCGGTAACGAATCGTTTGCCGAGCGGGACACTCACGCGCGTGCCGATCACAGCCGATGCGAGGAGATCGTCAGGAATCGTGTAGGTAAGCCCATCCAGGCCACCGGAATGGAATTTATAGCCGAGCGGAAGCGCGACACGTGCGTATCGCCCGGGGGAAGACATGCGTCTAGTTTTCTGCCTCGTGTTCGGCCTTCTCGCCGGTCCCCTGCTTAGCCGTATGCTCTAAGATGAGCTGACGCATCTTCTCTTCGACCTGCTGATGCGCCGTCCCGCGAACGATCAATTCCAGCTGCGGACAAAATGCAGAATACCCCGTCTCGCCTTCGCGCTTGACAAGGATGTCATAGGTTTCATTTCCAACTTGCATGGGGGTAAAACAAGGTTATGGGTGAGTCTGTTCATTGGTCAACCTACAGGATTTCACAACCTCCCATTCGCCCGGCATTGAAATGCCGGGCTCGGAGGTTGGGATGTCCCTACGGGACACAGTTTTCTAGCCGAAGACATATCGGTCGTCGTATTGAATATTATTTCTCTTCAAAAATTCGATGTATTCATCTTTGAAATCAATGCGCTTATGATGTTCTTCCTGTCGGTCGATATACTCTACTACCCGCTTCACCTGCGAGGTACTTACGCTGAAGGCAGAATATCCTTCCTGCCAGGCAAAATCGTTGAATTCTGTGTAGGTATCTGTTAACCATTTTGATGAAACACCTTTGATCTTTTGTACGGCCTTCGATATCATGATCGTCGCCGGCAGCTCGATCAATACATGACAGTGGTCGTCATATCCACCGACAGCTAATGCCGGGAATCCATTCTGTTCTGCAATACCTGCTATATAACGCCATACATGCATACGAATCTGAAGCGTCGACAACGACCGCAGCCTATGCTTCGTACTAAACACGACATGCACATAATTCCGTATATACGTATGCGCTCCCACAGGTGCCCATCAAACAATTGAAGAACATACGAAAAAAGATGACCTGTCCCGCAGGGACAGACACAGGGTGTCCCATAGGGACATCCCAACCCCCAGCCCGCGATTTCAATCGCGGGCGATCGGGTATACACCCATATTACGGATCGAGGAATTTCCGCCACACCTCCGGCGGCCGCGACGGCTTGCCCGTCTTCATGTTGATAAACACCAGCGTCGTCTCGCCCTCGGCCAGGAGATCGCCTGTGGCCTTGTCGCGGACCTGATAGGTGATCGGCACACGCGGCGAATCCTGCGGCGTAAACTCGGCCGCGATCTCGATCTCATCGTCGTACTTCGCGCCTTTGTAATACTTCACCGCTGCCGATGCTACCGGCAACTCGAAGCCGGCTACTTCGATCTCGCGGTACGGCAAACCGAAGGCCCGCAACATTTCGGTACGGGCTACTTCAAAATATTCGAGGTACTTCGCATAGTAGACGATGCCCATCTTGTCAGTATCGGCATAACGAACGCGAAGCGTAGTGGTATGGCGCACGTTAGTGGGAGGCTTCGCTCGGTTCAAGCTCCGGAGCTTCTTCTTTCCAGTATCCCATCTTCGAAAACTTCTCGACGCGGCGCTCAAGCGATGCGCCATTGCCGAACGACTCCTGTGATAGCATCGTACCGATCTCCTCGGCAAGCACCGTCTTCATCGTCGCATACATCGCATCCGGATCGCGGTGCGCGCCACCCAGCGGCTCGGGCACGATACGGTCGATGATGCCGACGCTGATCAGGTCGTCTGCCGTAAGCTTCAACGCTTCGGCTGCCTGCTCCTTGAAATTCCAGTTACGCCACAGGATCGACGAACACGATTCAGGTGAGATCACCGAATACCAGGAGTTCTCCAGCATCAGCACACGGTCACCGACGCCAATCCCCAGCGCGCCACCCGATGCGCCTTCGCCAATGATGGCGATGATGATCGGTACTTCGAGCTTTGTCATCTCATAGAGATTACGCGCGATCGCCTCTGCCTGTCCGCGCTCCTCAGCTTCGATGCCGGGATAGGCGCCCGGAGTATCGAGGAAGCAAACGATCGGCTTCTTAAATTTCTCGGCAAGTTTGAATAGGCGCAGCGCCTTGCGGTAGCCTTCAGGATTCGGCATACCAAAATTCCGGTGCACATTCTGCTTCGTGTCGCGGCCTTTCTGATGACCGACCCACATCACCGAACCAACACCATCGAGCGTGCCGAAGCCGCCGACGATCGCCGGATCGTCGCGCACGCCACGGTCACCATGCAGCTCGATGAAGTCATCGGTCAGCGCATGGATGTAATCGAGGGTATACGGCCGTTCGGGATGACGCGCTACCTGCACACGCTGCCAGCGCGTAAGATCGCGGAAGATCTCTGCACGAAGTTCGTCCGCCTTCTGCTCCATCGTGGCGATCTCTTCGGAGAGATCGACGGTTTCGCCGAGCGCACGCATTTCATCGATCTTCGCTTCAAGGTCGCCGATCGGTTTTTCGAAATCGAGTAAAACTTTCGCCACTATTTTACGGAAAAGGTCACTTTTAGGGCCACACTGCGAACGATCGCCTGCGGATTGATTCGTCCCATCGAACCACGGCGCTCTTGCTCTTCGCGCTCATGCTCGCTCATGACAGCACCACCGCCGCCACCGCCATCGGCAGCTGCATCGCGGATCTCGAGGATGTCTCCTACCGTTCCGCCCATACGCTTTGCCAAAAACGATGCACGCTCGCGCGCCATCAATAACGCATCGGCCATCGCATCTTCTTCC
>JANWLI010000030.1 GCA_025450975.1 Candidatus Kapaibacterium sp.
GCAGTAAGTCGCCAGTTACGCACGGTAAGATATTCCGGTGTCGTACCTGTAATGCGGGTCGACCAGTTCATGTTGCCGGCAATGATCTGGACTTGCGTCGATGAGATCGGTGCAACTGCGCTTAAATACGACGAACGACGGATCGCCTTCGCATCGTTTTCGGTGAGTTTGTTCGATGAGCCTGCACCGAACGAGGCACCGCCGGACTGTGCAGCACCGGGGTAGATCGTCAGGACGTTCGTCCCCATCGACGTGATCTGATCGCTGACGGCTTTTTTCGCGCCCTGGCCAATGGCCGTCATCGTAATGACAGCGCCTACGCCAATGATAATACCAAGCATCGTCAGCACGGCGCGTACCTTGTTGGCGACGAGCGACTCGATCGCCATCCTGAAGCTGGTGCTGAAGATTTGCCACATACTAGAATGCCCTCCGCATGCCGCGACTGCCGCTGGCGGGGCTCTGATTCCCTAGGGGATTCGACGACCGGTTCGTCGACGTGCCACCTAAGGCAAAGGTGCCAATGGCAACGCTGTCACCTTCTTTGAGACTGCCCGTCTTGATTTCCGTGAACATGCCGTCGGAAAGTCCCGTCGTAAGCTCCGTTGGCTCAAATGCCTTTTCCTGACTATTGGCTTTTAAGTAGACGACGTCGCCACCTTTAGAACGTCCGTCACCGCCTGCCTTATTCTCCGGCGCGGCATTGGCGCCGCCAGAAGCAGGAGTAAACTTGAGTGCTGCTGTCGGGATGCGAAGCACGTCGCGGCGTTCGTCGCTTGTGATCGTTACGGTTGCAGTCATGCCGGGAAGCAGCATGCCCTCGCTGTTATCGGCGCCGATGACGACGGTGTAGGTCACAACATTCTGCGCAACGGTTGGGCTGATGCGCACCATCTTCACCGTACCCTTGAAACGCTTTTCGGCGAATGCATCGACGGTGAAGTCCACTTGCTGGTTATCGGATACCTGGCCAATATCTGCTTCATCGACATTCGCCTGTACTTCCATGTTCGAAAGATCTTCTGCGATCACGAAGAGCGTCGGCGCATTCAGGCTTGCTGCGACGGTCTGGCCGACATCGACATTGCGCGAGATCACAGTTCCGGAGATCGGCGCATGGATGCGTGTATAGCCAAGGTTAACGCGAGCGCGGGCAAGGGCTGCAGCCGTCTGGCCTTGTGCAGCAGTAGTTGTGCGCAGCTTTGTTTGCGTGGCTTCGAATTCAGCTTTCGAGACGAGGTCGCGTTTGAATAGCTCTTCTGCACGAGCTACTTCGCGCTCGGCATTCTCGACTTCTGCCGATGCGCGGGCATTATTTGCCAAGGCTTCTTTTACACTTGCTTCGTAAAAGGTTGGATCGAGGACTGCGATGAGCTGACCTTTCGTAACGCGAGAATTAAAATCTGCATACAATTCTCTGATCGCGCCGGAAACCTGACTGCCAACCTGGACGGTCTTCGTAGCCTGTAACTGGCCGGTCGCCGTGATGGCCTTTACGATATCGCCTCGCTCGACAGCGGCGTAGCGAACGACGACTTTTGTATCGTCCTTAGGCTGTAAGATAAGAAACCACAACGCCACGGCAAATGCGACAAGGACCAGACCCATGATGGTCCACTTGCGGTTTTGGCGTTTGCGCTTCGTTTTTTTGAGCGAATCCGAGACGGATCGTTGTTCCATGGGTATATTAACGTATTGAAAATAAACAGAGTTTAGACCGAATTGGGCTATTATGCCCGCAAACAATAGATTCTACGCTGCTGTTAGTCAGAAGTAACTTTTCGTGAACATATTTTACTCGCTTGAACGTCGGAATCATCGGTAATATCGCAAAACCCGAGGCCAAAGAGGCTGCCGAGCGGCTTTTGCACCTGTTAAGCACCTGGGAAGGCGTTTCCTGCGTGTTGCCGGAGAGTTACCGGATTTCCGATCCTAAGCTGCCCGTCACCTACGCCGACTCCGTTCTTAAAATTGCCGAAGCAAGCGACGTCGTCTTTTCGCTTGGTGGCGATGGGACGATGCTCTCAGCTGCCAGATGCATTATCAGTGCTAATCCCGGAGCCGAACTGATCGGCGTAAATCTTGGGCGCCTCGGCTTTCTCGCCGAGAATCCGCCCGAAGAACTTAGCAGCCTCATCGACGAGCTGCGCGAGTCGTCGCTTAATATCGAGGAGCGCAGTCTGCTTGGAGCGCATGTCCGGAGTGAATCGTCTCCGACGAATGGCTTGACGATCCGGCGCAACATCCTTGAACCGCGCAGAGAGAATGAGATCTGCGACGATATTAACCTCATCGCTCTCAACGAAGTCGTCGTCGATAACTTCGGATCGACACGTATGCTGACGTTGGAGATCACCGTCGACGGGTCGCTGCTCGGCACGATGCGCGCGGATGGCCTTATCGTTGCCACGCCCACTGGTTCGACAGGCTATGCGGTGAGTGCCGGTGGTCCGATCATCGAGCCGACGAGTCCGGTGTTTGTCATTACGGCGATCGCACCGCATTCGCTGACTGCGCGGCCGATCATTGTGCCCGATACCTGCGAGATCATGGTGCGCATCACCAACGATGCGATGTCGCCGATCCTCGTCGTCGCCGACGGCCAGGAAGAGATCATCGCCGAAGCCCCGGCGATCGTCACAATGTCATTACTCAATAAGAAGCTCCGCCTCCTGCGCCGCGCCTCGACAAGCTACTTCGACCTGCTGCGCACAAAGCTTCTGTGGTCTGCAGATGCGAGGGAAAAGGGCAAGGGGCGGTGGTAGGGCTACCTTAGCTGTAACTATGACTCGAAAGTGTAGTTTATGTAAAAAATCCTAAAAGCCCTTATGCCAATTTCAGAGGCTAAACTTCTGACCAGACTGAACAAAACAGAGGATCCTCGGAAGCGTATTGCTATGCTTCTTGATCTGGCATCTGCAAATTATCGAACGGATGGTAAAAAAAGTCTTGCATTTGCTGAAGAAGCGTATCAACTAGCAGTGCATGTGTGTGATCTCTCATTACAGGTTAAGAGCTTGAACATTATTGCAGATTCGCAATTTTATATAGGGAATACGCAGACCTCCTTACAGACATACGAAACTGCTCTAGCGATGGCAGATCTATTGCCTGAAACGGAGAAAGTAGATATGCTAATCGGTATTGCTCATCCGCTTTCTGCACTTGGGGATATGGCTAGAGCCCTGGAATTCCTCAAAGTCGGACTCGAAATAGAAGAACGGCATGGATTTCGCACGGCTGGAGTCGTCATCTTCTTGCAACTTGGAAGGATTCATTTCCAACTTTCAAACTATACCGCAGCACTAGAATATTCAACACGCGCATTACTTCTGGCAAAAGAGCAGGGTGATCGTCAGAATGAATCTCGCGCTCTCAATCGTATCGGTTTAATTTACTCGGACACCGGAGAGCGCGAAAAGGCACTTGCTACTTTTTTCGAAGATTGCGAACTCAATAGGCAATTGAATGATCAATACGGTGTTGAAACCGCACTCGGGAATATAGGAATACTCTATTATGAAATAGGTGAGAATAAACTAAGCCTTAAATATTACAATGAGGCATTGCAAATACAACGAGCAAATGGTAATATCATACACCAGATTTATACGTACTGTAATATCGGAAACACATGTATAAATCTCAGAGATCTTACTCAAGCACATGAGAATGTAGAGACAGCACTGAATCTATTGAATTCGATCGATTATCACGAGTATGCACAAATTACAACGTATGTCTATTATGCACGGGTATTAAACAAGTGCTGTCAGTATGACAAAGCATTGGAATACGCGTTGATGATACTTCCACTCATGAAAGATGGCAGGCGGCAGGAGATGTATACCATGGCCCTGGAAGAGATCATCGAGGCGTATGAGCAAAAAGGAGAGCTTGCTAGTGCGCTGCGATACCAAAAAGAACTACTCGCTCACAAAACGCGAGTCCTCAAACTACAATCCGAAGCAGATCTCAAAATGATGACTATGCGTCATGAGATTCAAAGGAAAGAGGAAGAAAAGGAAGCATATAGAAGTAAAGCGTTGGAACTCGAACAAGAGCTTAAGATCAATATACAGAGTGTCGCCAGACTTGGTCAGGAAGTAATTGATAAGAATGAATTTCTCACCTCGATCAAACAAAAGGTCCAGGCTTTGCTCCCTACCGCGAATGGGAGTGAGCGCGCACTTCGGTCCTTCGTGAAGGAAATTGAGGCCCAGATCGCTTCCGGAGATGCGCACCTACAATTTGATGCAGCACTCAAACAACTTCAAGGTGATTTCATCGTATCATTGGCACAGAAATATCCTGACCTAACGTCTGCTGAGCGAAAGGTATGCTCACTAATCAAATTGGGCTTTAATTCTCATCAGATCGCCGAATTGCTCTTCACTTCCATCCGCACTGCCGAGGGGCATCGCCTTAAAATTCGAAGAAAACTGATGATCTCAGGGCAGATAGACATCAAAATTTTTCTCGACCAGATATAAAATTTTACCTGATTAGGGACTCTTGCTTACGAAAGCGTTTCTACTTGCCTTCTCCCATCGCCAGCTCTAGCCTCAAAAAAAATAGTTAAATCTCCAAAAACACGTAGTATGCAAGTAGTGGGATTAGTGACCACTTCCTATATTTTTGCCCACGTAATAATAAGCAGGAATTTTTCTTTTTTAAAGTGTAGCAATTTACTAAAAAAATATTACCCAGCCAGTAGTTACCTTGTCAATACATATAGTAGGAAATCCCCTACCCGTGGAAAGAAATGTCAATTAACGAAGAAAAGTTTTGAGGTCTAATTTTAAAGAGATTTAACTTAAGATCCAATAAAAAGGGAAGATGTTTCTCTTCCCCAATACTAGGTGGAAACACCTCCGATTTCCGGAGGTTGTATCCTGTCATTTGACACGGTACAGTGATACAACCTTTGGATGTCAGTTCATTCACTCAAATAAACATACACCAGCTATGAAAAGGACATCCATCATGCTGCGACACCGTTGCAGCATTCTACTTTTCCTGTTACTGACGTGCTTGAGCCTCCCGGGTTCGCTCGTCCATGCACAGGATCGGTTGATCTCCTACCAGGGATCGATCACTTCTTCTGTCGGCAAGCCGATCAGTGGTGAGCATATCTTAACGATCACCCTCTACAGCGATAGTCAGGGGGAGCACCCTGTCTGGAGCGGAAGCTATCAACAGCTACTGACCAACGGTATCTTTAATGTCACCCTCGGCAGTGGTCGCTATCCCATCTCTGCAGCGCACGATCTGAGTAAGCCGCTATGGGTCGGCGTACGTCTGGATCAAGGAGAAGAACTCAAGCCCTATACCCAACTGACAGGGTCGCCTTATTCGCTTTCGATTCCGGATAAATCCGTAACGAAAGCAAAGATGGGCACTGAGTATGTAGGGTCGATTTCGATCAACGGGCAAAAGGTCACTGAGAAAGGCTCGGATCTGAATATCGAGGTTGGCGGAGGCATCAATGCTCTGTTCAATGAAGCGACGAACAGTCTGCTTCTGAGCGGATCGATCAAGGGACAAAAGGAGCAAGCGTTTGTATTTAATGGCTGCGGTGGTAATTTCGACGGTGCTCCCGGGGTCCTAACGAACTTCGTTGGTGGTGGGGCTGGTAACAACCCCAATGCTCCCGGAGTAGGGTGTGTAGGTGGCTTCGCCGCCATCGTCGGCGGTCAGGCCAATACGGCTAACGTTGGGTGGGCCGTTGTGGGCGGTGGTGTCAGTAATACCATAGCTGGAACCCATTCCACAATTGGCGGAGGCAATACGAATACCATCCATCCATCGCATAGTTTCATTGGTGGCGGTTGGCAAAATATTATTATGGGGACAGAAGATCACCGGCTTGCAGTGATTGGGGGAGGAAGTGCCAATGTCACCGACGGTTTTGCAGCTGCTATAATCGGCGGTGGAAGTAATCACGCGTTTTCAGACTTTGCGACAATCGGAGGTGGGGACTTTAATCTTATTGAACCTCTAGCTACAATGTCATTTATCGGTGGCGGAAGATTAAATCGCATCGGTTATGAGGCAAATTTTGGTACCATTGCCGGTGGTGAAGAGAATATCATATTTCCAGGGAGCGTTGAAGATTTAGCACATCATAATACTATTGGCGGCGGAGGGGAAAACCATATCGATGTTGGTACACTTGCCGATGGATCACATTTCGGTGTCCATAATGCTACTATTAGCGGCGGAGACATCAACCGCATTTTTAATAATTTTTCGACAATTGCAGGAGGTAGTAACAACGAAATCCGGGGTGGCACTTCTGTCATTAGTGGCGGAGGTTTTAATTTTATCAGCGGACCTAGCACTGCAAATTTAAGTGCTCCTGTTTCTGATTTTTCTACGATCTCCGGAGGTGTCTTAAATACAACTGAAGGATTCAATAATACAATTGTCGGAGGTGTAGAGAACATAGCAGTACTTGCTGAACAGACCATAGCTGGTTATATAAATTCTACAGCTCATAACTATGGAGGATTCCCTTCGACTCTGTTACAAGCCGGGCTTGCTGCATTTCCCCCAACTGTAGCAAATGCTATCACCCCATCGGCGCTTTCATCGGCTTACGATGCACCTTTGTTAGCAATAGGTAACGGACAGGGCAGTTTCTTTAACCGCGTTGCTCCACACAATGCGTTTGAAGTATCTTTTAATGGACACTCAGTTGTGTATGACATCAACGGCACTGGTCAGAGAGATATGAACGCTTTGGCAACACAAGGTAGGCCTGCAATAGCAGGAGCTACTTACGAAGATAATATTGTCTATGCATGGGGTGATATTGAATGGGATGGTTCTATTATCTCAGACTTTGGTGTTTACCGAACGCAAGTTATTGCTTGCCAGTGTCCATGCCCAAATCAATATTATTTAATTGTGTTGAACCAGGTACACCCGGATAATAAGAACCTTCAGCGAGTCTTCACTGATGGATCTGTCACAGCGACGCTCCGTGCACCTATCATACAACCTTATAACGGTCAGTCTTTTGTAATGTGCGACCTGTCAATCTCCGCGTCACCCCTATTTGCTTTTACTGACCCGACAGATGGACAAATACATACAGCGTTCGAAGTATTTATTAGTACACCTAATACGCCTAATCCCAACTGTGAGGCGACATGTGTAAGTGCGAGCAGCCCATTTATGTTTAAGGTGACCGGAAGAAGAAAAATTGCGGATCCCATTAACGAAGAGCAAGGCCTTTAACCCATACTTTTGACGAGAGAGAGTTAGACCGGCATTATGCCGGTCTTTTTTTGATTATGATGTCTCCCCTTGTTTGGAACAACACTGACTATGATGGGACAATCAATGGAGCACATCAACCAAGATGATGGATCTGTAGATGTCCATTTAACGCAGCTGCGTCTGTAGTTTTACAGAACTTCTTCAGTTAGCAAAAGGCGGCTATGACCGCCTTTATTATTTCCCTCTACACTTTTATCCCCGCACCACCTCCAGATACAGCAGCAGCGTCGGTCCCACAAACATGATGCTGTCGAGCCGGTCGAGGATGCCGCCGTGGCCGGGGATGAGGGTGGAGGAGTCTTTGACGCCGGCGTCGCGCTTGATGAGGGATTCGGCAAGGTCGCCGATCGGGCCGATGATGCCGGTGATGAGGCCGAAGAGGAGCAACTCAACATTGGTGAAGAGTGAAAATTGATAGATGAGGTTCGGCGTGACGAGCCAGCACATGACGGCAGTCACGAGCCCGGCGATCGCGCCGACCCACGTCTTGCCCGGACTCACACGCTCATAGAGCTTCTTCTTCCCCCAGGCGCGTCCGGCAAAGTAGGCGGCGCTGTCGGAGATCCAGATCGCAGCGAGCATCGCTGTGATGAAATACCCCGGCGAGATGACATCGAATACTTCTTTGTCGACATTCATCGCCGTGAAGAACTCATAGATCCCGTAGACGCTGCCGATACCGATTCCTGTATAGACGGCGCCGAAGAGTGTCGTCGCCATATTCTCCGTCGGTTTCGGAAAGCCGCGGAACAGCTCGGTGATCATGATCACAAGCATGCCGCCGATAAGCAGCATACCAATAAGATCGAAGGCCGGTAGGCCGAGCGTGTTCTCCTCGGATTGCACAAAGCTCAGCACTCTGAACTTACCGAACGTCATCGCGATCATAGTTGCTAGCGTCGTCCCGACATAGACGAGCGGCCGGTAGCCTTTCGTCTTCGCAAGGCCGTAGTACTCATGGGCAGCTAATCCTGTCAGGAGTAAAATAAGGCCGAAGAATGCCAGCGGCTTCGTCAAAACGACAAAGAGCACAAGGGGAATACCGATGGCGGCGACGAGGATACGTTGTGCAAGATTACTCATGTGTTGCAGAGTCAGGTTCAGAAGGTGAGGGTGGAGCGTTCTTCATTGCCAGTTTCCCAATGATTGAGAGAATACCGTAAACGCCGACAGCGCTAACGCCTGTCAGTAGTAACGATTCCGGGATCGGAAGCACTTCCGCAGAAAGCAAACTTTCGGTAAGCTCTTCTTCCTTGCCAAGGAAGTAGAGCGCAAGTACGATGATGCCGTTATTAATGAAATGCGCGGTCATTGTGACGCGGATATCATTTGTCCGAACGATGAGCGTCCCAAAGACAAGGCCGAGTACAATGATTGCAGGTAGATTTAGCGGGCTTAAGTGCGCAATGCCGAAGACGACTGAGCTGATCACGATGGCGATGCCGGTTCGCCGGCCGTTGCTTCCACTGCGCTCAATGTTGCCCAGGACAAATCCGCGGTAACAAAGTTCTTCACAGACTGCCGGAACGACGGCGATCGAAATTAGTGCGAGCACAAGCTGTGCGGGCGTATCGACAAGGACGAGGTCTTTCATAGAGGTATCCATTAGGTCCTGCGCCTTCTTGAGCACTTCGAACAGGGAGGGCGATAACTGCAATAGATGGGACCACAGCGAAGCGAGCCCGCCACCAAGGAGCTGCGATAAAAAGATCAGGGGTAGGAGCAGTATATAGATAGGAACCGACGACTGGGAATAGTAAGGATCAAGCCTGAAGACGGAGGAGACATTCTGCCTGGCTCCGGCTACTGCCAGCCAGGCTCCGCCTCCCATTGCGAGGAACTGGGCGATGGAATTGATGAGCAAAACGCCTTGTGAATCCCAATTTTCGTCACTGATCCCATAGATCGATACGACTCCCAGCCCACCGAGGATCTGGAACATGATCATAATACCGATGACAATGACCAGGGTGAGGGGTATGGTAAAATAGCCGTTTCGCATATGGTTTGCGGTACAAATATGCAAGTATCCTGCCGGGATTTGGCGGAATCGGCCCTTTTTTTTAGGTAGCCAAACTAGTTAAACGTAGCCGGTGTTAAATGGTCTTGTGCTGTTCGGGGGGCAGTTTTTACCCTGCAAGAACGCCTCTAAGGTGCAATGAACGTCTCCGGGCGAGCGTTTAATGCCGTTGTTGTTCCACTATTACAATTCTACTCTGAAACGTCAACTGGTTTTAATCGCACTATGCGCCGTCGTAGTGGCAATCCATGCGCCCGTGTTTGCGCAGTTTTCGCCCTACGATCCTTCGACCGCACAATTCAAGAATCAACTCGGTGTTGCCGATACGATCACCGAAAAGATCCTGGCGCAGCGGCAAGCCATTCGCGCAGGCTATGATGCGCAGGCTCAGGAAGTCGCTATCGACCCGACAACCTACGTTCTCGGTCCGGGAGATGGTGTCTACCTCGACATCTTCACACTTCGCAGTATGGATCAGGACCTGACGGTTACGCCGGAAGGCCGGTTGATCATTCCGCAGACGGGCACCCTCACGGTTTCCGGACTGACGATCGCAGAAGCCGAAACGAAAGTCAACGAGCTGCTGCGTAAAAGTTATAAAAAACCCGATGCTACGCTCTCGTTGCGCCGCTTGCGCTCGATCAAGATAAGTGTTATCGGCGATGTCCTTGCTCCGGGCGTCTTTACGGTGACCGCAGCATCACGTGTGCATGAAGCGATCGAACGTGCTGGAGGATTTGTCGGAAAATCTTCACTCCGCAATGTGGAGATCCGCGATCAACAGGGAAAACTTCGGGCTAAAGCCGACATGCAGCGCTTTCTTGCAGTAGGCGATCTTGATGCAAACCCCGTGATCGAAGGTGGCGATGTTGTGCTGGTGCCTCGTGTGAGATCCTACATTACGATCAACGGAGCAGTCAGCGAGCCGGGAATGAAAGAGTTTGTCGCCGGTGATAAGTTGTCGACGGTGATCAAGATCTCACGCGGGCTTCGTCCGGATGCACTCCTCGATTCTATCGAGATCTCGCGTTTCCTTCCGGATGATCCGTCACGAGCCGTTCGTCAGTATGTCAGCCTTACTGATGACCCTGAACTGCATGAAGGCGATGCGATCCAGATTCGCGCCCGCTCGCAATACCACATTCCGAAGCTTGTTGCCATTAATGGCGAAGTCCGTCATCCGGGTAAATATGCGATCGAACCTGGTGTGACACGACTGAGCGAAATTCTTAAACGTGCAGGCGGCATCTTGCCGACAGGCTCGCTCGATGATGCAGTAGTGTTGCGCCGTGCCGGTGTAACGTGGGAAAGCGATCCGGAATATATCATGCTTGACCGTCTTGTTGGCGACAAGGAAAATCCGCTTACTGACGATCAGTATAACTACTACATCGCTCGTACGCGCCAGCTTGGCCGTTCGGTGATGATCGTGAATTTCCGTTCGCTGATCGAAAAAGGCGATGCCTCGCAAGATATTATCATGCGCGACAACGATTCGATCGCGGTCCCCCGGAGCCGTGGATTTATCAGTGTGTTAGGTAATGTCACGAATCCAGGCAATATCATGTATGACGAGCATGCGTCCTGGGATGACTATGTTCGATTTGCCGGAGGGTATACATCGAGTGCCGATGAGGACGAAGTCAGGATCATCAATTCAAAGACCAGTACGTATATCGATCCACGCGGCGACAATACCTATAAGATCGGTCCGGGCGATACGATCGTCGTCCCCAGTGAAAAGAACGAGTTTTGGAAGAACTTTCAGAATGTGACAGCGATCACAGCCCAGGTGCTGACGATCGTTGCAGGCATTCTCCTACTGACGAGGTAATAAGTGAATAAGAACGGTAACCCTCAGCACGATATGCACCTCGATGATTTTGGCGAAATGCCGCTACGTCAAGTACCACGTGAGCCACATGTCATGGATCTTCTGACGCGGCTCGCACGAAGAAAGTCGGCGATCATGATCATAACGATCTGCAGCGGCGTGCTTTTCGTTGCCTTTACTTTCCTAATGCCGCATAAGTATTCCGGGCTTTCCACGCTTGTGCCACCGGAAAAACAGTCGGGGCAAAGCGGAATTCTGTCGTTCCTTACCGGTTCCGGAGCACTCGATCTTATGAAAGGCCAGGAAAACCCGGCACTCAGTACGTTCAAAAACGTTCTCGATTCGCGGCAGCTCGCGGAGCAGATCATCAAAGATTCGATGGTACGAGACTACTATTCGCATTGGGATACGTCGAAACTATCGCTGATCGCAGCAGTCCAGAGTTCGATCGAAGCCGAGCCGCTTCGTAACGGTATCCTCAATGTCGGTGTCACCGTCAAAACACATTGGATGCCGGATAAGGAAGAGATCCAACGCGCAAAGCTTCTCGTACCGCATCTGGCAAATCTCTTTGTGGTGCATCTCGATCGGTATAATCGTGAGAAGCTGATGACGACGGCGAAGTTCACGAGGATCTTTATTGAAGAGGAATACCAAGAGCGGTTATCACAGCTTGATACTGCCTATGCAAAGCTTCAGTCATTCCAGGAAGTACACAAAGCGATCGCGCTCCCCGACCAGTTGACCGCAACCGTGACTGGTGCAGCGTTGCTTGCTTCCGAAGTACAGCGTCTGGAAATGCAGCTTGGCGTCGAAGAACGTGAGTTCAGCGCATCGTCGGGCCGTGTCTCGATCTTGCGTGCACAACTCCAAGAAGCACGCCAACAGTTAAAGAAGTATGATGACGGCGGCGTTGGCGAATATGTGATCGCCTTGAAAAATGTCCCCGAAGTCGCTCGTACACTTGCAGGTCTCATGCGCGAAGTGAAACTCCTTGAGACGATCTCTGCGTACTTGCGTCAGCAGCTTGAACAGGAGCGCATCAGCGAACAGCGCGATCTGCCGACGCTGCAGGTGCTCGATCCCGCTATTTACCCGGAGTGGCGCGCCTCACCGAGCCGTTCGATCATGTTAATGTTAGGCCTCTTTACCGGTCTCTTCTTTTCGCTGTTCTACGTAGCGATCAAAGATTTTTCCGAAGATGTTCGCCGCAATCCCGAAGGTCATGTTCGGTACCTGAATTTGCGGGCCTCGCTCCTGCGCCGTAACCGTGCGAAGGTAGGAGTCTGATCGGAGCGCATGCCGATGCGAGTGCTTGTCATCAACTCAATGTTTTACAACGAGGCGTATCGCCGGAGCGTTGATGAACTCGGCGCTCTCCCGGGAATGGAACTGACCGTTGTAACGCCGGATGCCTGGGTCATGAACGGCCGACTCGAGCCCAGCGCGCCGGTCGCCGCCGGAAGTCCGTATCGCACGATCACCGGTATGACACGATGGAAGGGTCGTGAGAACCGAGGCTTCTATATTAGCGGTCTGATCGAGGCGTTCAAAGTTTCGCGCCCCGAAGTGATCTTCCTCATGGAGGAGCCATTTTCTCTGTTTGCAGTTCAGATCCTCCTGCTTCGTGAGATCTTCGCAAAAGATGTACCGGTCGTTTTTTTCACGTGGAATAATCTCTCTCTCGACGACTTCGATTACCGGCCGACGATCTGGTATCGTACCGTTGCCCGATGGACACTGCCACGTATGCAGTATGCGCTGACGGCGAATTCCGATGCGGTCGATGTGTTGCGCGCAAAGAGCTTTCAGGGCCCGATGAAAAGTATTGGCTACGGAGTCGATACATCGATCTTTGTTCGCTTAGCAGACGAGCAAGCGATTGCCTATAAAAAGCAACTCGATATTCCACTTACGGCCACGGTCGTCGGATTTGTCGGTAGACTCATGGGAATGAAAGGTGTCGATTTGCTGATCAGTGCGTTTGCAAAGTTGCGTTCGACGTTTCCGGAAAAAGAATACATTCTCTTCTTAGTCGGAAGCGGCAATGCAGAAACAGAGCTTCTCGAGCAGGCAAAGCGAGAAGGGATCAGCGATGCAATTCGCAGGGTCCCGTCGGTGGCGCAGGCCGATGTGCCGAAATACATGAGTCTCATTGATACGCTCGTATTGCCAAGCAGACGCCATAAGATGTGGGCCGAGCAGTTTGGCAGAGTTATGGTCGAAGCAATGGCAATGCGGATCGCCGTCATTGGCTCATCGAGCGGCTCCATTCCGGAAATCGTCGGCGATGGAGGATACATTTTCGAAGAGAATAACAGTAACGATCTCTACGAAAAGCTCTGCGTGATCGAACGCTTATCGGCATCGGAGCGAACACAATTACTCGATCGCGCTGAATATCGCGGCCGCGAGCATTACTCGTGGCGCAGATTTGCCCAGGGATGCTACGCTGCCCTTCAGGATGCGTATACGGGGCGAAACGCGTGACAACTACGGAAACATATGGAAAGCGTGCGACGCGCAGTTTTGCGTGGAATCACTTCTATAAGTTGTCCGAGTTCGGCCTGCTCAACATCTATACGATGATCATCGCCCGGCATTTCGGGCCTATTGATTCTGCTCCCTTCGTTGTCTATGCTGCGGCCGGTACGTCGCTCTCTGTCATAGGTGCATTTGCGGTCGATGGTGTCCTCTTACGCTACATCCCTCGCATTGGCGAATCGGGGACGCTCTCCCAGGAGACGTCCGTGCCCGGAGCGACCGATCTCTCCTCGTTTGTGCGAAAGCTCTTCGCTTTTCGCCTTTTTATTGTGTTTGCTCTGATCAGTTTACTGTTCTTGTGTATTCTGTTCTTTACGGGTACCGTTGGAACTTCCGATACCTTCACCTCGCTGCGTGACCTTGCGCCGGTGCTGAGTATGTTTATGCTTGCACAGGGCATTGTTGCATTCTCAACTTTTTCCCTTATCGGCTTGCTGCGTACGAAGAGAGTGTTCTTTTGTAGTGTGATCGCACGCGGAGCTATGTTGGTCGGGGCTCTGCTCCTTATTTTGACCGCTGGCGAATTTTCGATCACGAACGCGATCTTGATCCATGTTTCCGGCGCAGCACTGAATGCGTTGCTCCTGCTTACCAATATCCGCCACGTCCTTCGCCCGGTTTCACAAACTGCGGAGATGTCGTTTCTGCGGTCACTCCGTGCATTTACCGGTGAAATGTATGGCTTTGTTCGCCGCCCGTCGACGATCAAGGCCTTACTGATCTCTCCGGTAATGTTGTATGGCATGATGACGTGGGGAAGCGATATCCTTGGCATCTTTCTCGGACGGCAGGCGGATATTCTCATGATCCGTGCCATGTGGGGTGGCAATACTCCCGAGGTCGGCTACTATAATGTCGGATCGCTCGTCCTGCTTCTGACCGAGTATATATTCCTTCTCGGGTTCGGCGGAGCACTGGTATCGGTGCTGAGCAAGCTTGCACAAGACGATGAGCGTGACGTCGTGGAGGGAAAGCCGGTGAACTACGAACGTGTTCGCCGCGGTGGCAATGAGATCGTTGGATTCCAGCATGTAACACTCGTCCCATTCTGTGCATTTGTATTTATGTTCTCGCTGCCGATCGTTCGCGCCATTTACGGCGATCAGTACGATGCCTCGGCGTTGCTCGTTCAGTATGGCATTGTTGCTCTCGTCTTGAATATTGTGTTCTTTCACGGCGGTCTGCATATCACATCGCTTATGTCCATCGGCAAACAGCATGTGACGTTCCGGAGCCGCCTTGCCTGGGCTGCCGTCGGTCTTATCGCGAATTATTTCCTCATTCGTTCGTTCGGAGCCTTAGGTGCGATGATCGGCACGAACTGTGTGAACATGCTTGCCTGTGGGACCGAATGGTATTTCGCACGAAAGTACATTGGCAAGGTTGGCAATCTGCTTTCGAGCGTGAAAATTTGTACTATTTCCGTGGTTGCAGCAGTCGGTATCTATCAGCTTATGCAGGTCGTCGATCTTCGGCAGGGGCCGATCGTCGAGTTGCTCGTAGCTACACCCGTGTTCTTTCTCGTTGTCTATAGCTTGTTCTACCTTTTCCGATTGCCGGAAACAGACGTTGTGCTCGCACGACTTAAGAAAGCGTTTGCATAGTGAGCGAACTTGCACTCCATACACCGATGGCATTAGGGAAGCGCAGAGCGATATTCAGCCTGCGCTACTGTGTGTATGTTGCCGTCTGGCTCTGTACCTGGCAGGGAGCGTCCTTCAGCGGGTCGATCTTTCAGCTCGAATTTCTCACGATGTACGACTCGCAGCCACTCTATGAGTGTGCCATGGTGCTGGCGATCGGCGCACTGGTGATCGAGCGGTGGCTCTCGAAAGACTATACGCTGAATTCGTCCTATTTTGCAGCACCAATGATGGTGCTTGCGGCCGTCCTCGTCTTTTCCTGGATTCGCGGGCAGATCATGTTGCAAAACTTCCGCCCGGTCTACGAAATACACGAAGCGATCCTGATCCCTGTAGGCTTTGCGATCTATATCAATTCTTTCCGCGACCTTAAAGAGCGCAAAGCACTTGCCTGGATCTTTATGCTCGGTGCCTTCATGAAAGCCTGCGACGCTACCTGGATCAGGATGTTTGCCGACGCGGGTCCCGAAGGCAGGTGGGGAGCGCTCCTGATGTGGCGCGACGGGTATATACTTGCGCTTGGCATTGCCGGTGGTCTGATCCTTGCGCACTATCACGGCTTCTCGCTTAAACGGCTGCGAACGTTGTCGATACTCTCGATCCCGTTCTTTGCGTACGGACTACTTGTCAGTTACCGAAGGACGTTTATTCTTGCCATCATTTTGGCAACGATCGCAATGATCATTACGCTTGGAAGGGGGAAGCGCCTCAAACAAATCCGTAACTTCTTCCTGGTGATCCTCACGATCGCCATATCCGTGCTGTTAACCGATCCACTGGGAATGATCGCCCGTATGGCCGGAGCTTTTATGCCTTCGGAAGAAGGCTCGTCCTATATCCGTCTTATTGAGTATCCCAATATCCTCCGCAATATTTCCGATCATCCGATTCTCGGACTGCCCGTTGGGATTCCGTGGAAGACCTATTACTACATGCCGGTCTTTGCAAATCGCACAAGCTTAGGGACGCATAACACCTATCTCTACTGGGCGCTGCGAACAGGCATTATCGGTTTTCTCGGATTTATGTGGCTCCTGGCGCGTGCCTGGAAAGTGGTCCTGATCAATTGGCGACTGCAAAAAACACAGGAAGATTTTTTCTACAATCACTTTCTTCTCTATGCATTCTTCCTCTACAATTTCGGCTGTTTCTTCGGCCTCATGTATGGCGATGCTATGGGTGCGCTGACAGGGTTGCTCTTCGTTTTCCTGCAGCTACAAATGGAAAAGACGACCGGCCTCAAGACAATGAGAAATGTCGATTTTATCCGCACGCTCATGCGCAAGGAGATCGTTTTACGGCCGAAACCCTCCCTGACACCGGCAGCAGTGGCCCTTGTCCAACGCCTTCGACTCAAAAAGCCTGCATCCCAGCCAGTGCAGGAGTCCCTGTAACTTCGTCGCTCGCAAGCCGTAACTTTGTGCAGCATATTCACTATCTCCTTCACCGGTATGATGCGTTCGGTTACCGTTTTCTGCGTTGTGCTCGCCATTACATTTTCCTCTGCAGTATTCGCTCAGGCATTCGATCAGGGAGGGGTATCGACGCTCCGGCCTCTGAAACCCGATGCAGGCGTACTCATCGACTATCTTGTTGGCGACAGTTCGCTCATTGGCAACGTCATCGATCTCAAACGTCTGAAATTCCGTTTCGAGCCACTCGAGCATCCAATGCTCGATACGCCGATCGTCGAAGCCGATTCGAGCGGCGATACAACGATCTTCGAGATCAGCAATCGCATCAAGAAGTGGCTTGGCCAGAAAGATTTTTCCTTCATTATTCCCGATCCACCATCGGAACGACTCTTTTCGTACATCGAGTCATTCTCGATGCTCGACTTCAACCGTGTCAACGGATTCTTCCTTGGCATTGGCAGAACACGCTACTATAATTACGGCCGCTACGATGAGTTCGGTGTCAAAGGCGGCATCGGATATGGGTTCGAAGATAAGAAGGGACAGAACTTCATTGGAGCTGAATATCGTATCCCACTCCAATCAGTAACGTCCGGCAACAACGAGCCTGTGCATCGCATGTTCCGTGCAACGCCGACACTTGCTCTTGGTGCTGAATACCATAACATCACCTCAACGGAAGATTACTGGCGCGCAGGGCGTATCGAGAATGCAACCTATGCATTCTTTGCCCGCGAGGACTTCCGCGATTACTTTAAGATGAAAGGTTGGGCAGCACATCTTGCATACCGGCCGAAGCGCATCATGGAAGGGCGTGTCGAATTCCGCAGCGATGAGTATTTCTCAAAACCGCAGCTTGTCTACCGCGGCAGATGGGGAGGGAATAAAGTGTTGCCGGTAAATCCGGAAATTACCGAAGGCCGCATGAACTCGTTCGTCGGGACCTTCCACTATGAAGATGCTTTTCAGGAAGGTGTCTCTACAAAAGATATTTTCGGCGATAACGTCACGATCAATATTATGAAGGGTCGTGCGTACATGTTCCAGGTCGAGTTTGGTAACCAAACGAAGCTCGATTCATCGTTCATCCGTTACATCCTCGATGTGCGCAACTTTACGCCGATCATCGAAGGCCTCAACTTTGATACGCGCCTTCGCTATGAAGCTTCTTCGGGTGCTGCTCCGTTACAAAAACTCCAGTACCTCGGCGGACCTTCGTCGTTGCCTGCGTATAAGAACAAAGTCTTTGCCGGTAACCGGATGGTCCTGATCAATACCGAACTGCGTTTGAATCTCGCCCTGCTCTCGAGTATCTTTGGAGCAGATGACGCGCAGCTGCTGCTGAAGAACGACTTCGGCTTCCTGACAACGGCTGCTGAAAATAGTCCATTCTCTGGCCTCGGCGATTTCGAATTCGGCAAAGTGATCTACAACATAGGCATCGGCCTTGGCAACACAGAAGGCGGCGAATTGGGAGTGAGCTGGCGCACGGATATCAGCGAATCGCCTCGCTTCTTCATTCGCTGGAACAGACCCTTCTAATCATTAATCGTTTTTCACGAAAGCCGCTACAGCCTTGCTGCAGCGGCTTTTTCGTTTGTGACAAATTTCTCATCGTCAAACGCGTCACGCCTGATAATGCGTAAGGCGTTGTCTCCTCATCATTGACACACTTACTTTCTTTGAGGATACACAAATGAAACACTTCACTATGAAACATCAGCTACCGTATTACTTCAGCTTGTGCTTCGTGCTGTTACTACTCGGAGCACAAGCTGGATTCGGACAAGTTACCGTAAACTTCGTAATGAGTCCGAGACCATCTCCGTATCTATCCGACTGGGAGCAGCGTCACGAAACTGCGCAGCTCACGGTCACGAACAACGATCCATACGCGGAGACCGTAATCCGCATTCAAGCATCGGTTTCTCGTAACGGCGAAATCGTCGCACGGACGAAGCAGCAGTCGATGCCAGTCCTACAACTGCACCGCGGTCAGAATACCTTCATTGCAGTGAACATCTTTCCACTGGCGGCAGTCGAATTTGTCGGTGGCATCGATAAATCAGCGCAGCGTCTTGGAAAATTGCCCGAAGGCAACTACAGTATCTGTGTACAACTCACCGATATCGAAACCGGAGCAGTGATCGCCGATGCCGGATGTCAGAGCTTCCTCGTTCTCGATGTTCGCCCGCCGCAGCTTATCGCGCCTGGCATTCCGGCTACGCTGTGGCATGATCGGGAGCGACATGAGCATGCAACACTTGACACGCGTGAGCTTGCGGGCCCAACGATATTTCAGTGGCTCCCCGCAACACCGGTTGCGGAAACTCCGCGCTATATCTTCCGCCTGTTTCCCGTCGAGCCAGAGCAAGATCCGAATACCGTCACCAATAGCGCACGCCCGTTGTATGAAATGATATCGCTCAGTCCGCAGCTGGCGCTTACGCAGATCCATGGCAATGGTACCGGACTCGCATGGAATATCCAGGCAATTGACGGTGCAGGCCGGCCAGTCGGAGCAAATAACGGAATGAGCGAGACATTCTACATTCCGCTTAGCGAGGAAAATCAAATTCGTAGCACGTTTGATGCATGGGTTGATCTTTCCGATCGTCACGATCATGTACCGCAGAAGGCACGCTATTCAACCGTCGCTGAATTCCGTGCAAGCATAGCACGCGTCGAAAGCATGTCGTCAGGCATCAAGGCCTATCTCGATACGCTCAAGAATGGCCAGCCCAATAAGCGTGGCCGTACAGAGCAGCTTATTGCTGTTGCGCGCCGCATCCTGCAGAAGATCGATAAGGGCGACATTCCCGGAGCTGTCTACGATGTCTTTCACTTCGATTCGAAGACCTTCTCACTCATCAGCTACATCATGAAGGCCGAGATGGCAGGCGATATCTCGTCGCAGCGCGTCACGGACATCGTCTCCGTCATCGAAGTACCGCCGATCCCGGCCCAGGGTTTTGAGCCACCGCTCATTCCGGCAGTGAAGATCGATACCCCGAAAGCATGCGTCTGCAACCCGAAGGTGAAGATCAGAGTCACGTGGACGTATATCGCGCCCTGTGGCAACTACTCACGCACGACCAACGGCTATGCTGCCAACAATACGCTCAGCAATATGAGCCGAGGCACGATGTATAAATTTACCCCCGAAGTTTCCGGCTGTCCGCATGCAGGACATTGGACGTCCGTCGTGAATGCACCTGCCGGCGCAAGCTACGGCCACAGTACCGGTAGTGACGGATCTGTCACACTGCTCTCGGAATCCGGAGGCACGTACACCGTGACCTTCACCTGGAATTGCCCCTGCGGCCCGAAAGCATCCGAAACATTCACGATCAACTTTAAATAAGGAGTCACGAATATGAAACGCACATTTTTACTTACGCTTGCACTCATCGCACTTATTGCCGGGACAAGCAGTGCTCAATCGCAGATAAAGCCGAAGGTACAGATCATGGTTGACAATAGCGGCAGCATGCTTTGGACCCTCGAAACACTTGTCGAGCGCAAGGTGCTTTTTACGACGCTTAATCTGAATTCGATCTATCCGCGCACCGACTGTGTATTCGTTAATATATCGATCCTGGATACACAATCGGACCAACCGCCGGTACCCTTCGCTTCAGGATTTGCCGGCCTTGATAAGGGAGCGAACAACATCGGCATCTACCTTCCGCCGATCGGTAAAAACAATACGCTCAGTGGTCCGAAATCCGCGCAGCAGTTGTTCGAGGAGGGACTCATTATCGTCAACCGTTCGGTCCAACAATTGGAAGTAGCACTTGACGACGTGAAGCCCGTTGTCGAGAAGCTGCTGGGAGGACGTTTGCAGATGGAGCTGACCATTCATAAGAATGCAAAGACCCTACTGAAGCAGGTCGTGCCGATTCGTGTTGAATCCGTTGGTTCTTACAGTGAGCAGGTTGAGCATCTTCTCGATATGCTCGAAGAAGCTGGAGCAGTACAGCCAGAGCTTACGCCAAACGATTCGACAAAGCCCGAGCGTCCGCTGATCCCTGCTGATCGCCGCACGGTGCCGATCGAAGAACTTGGCCGTGATACTGCAACGATACCTCCGGTGAAACCCGAGCTCTGCGGACATAAAGTGCGCGAGTTCGTCCGTCGCGAAGTGGGGGAGTGGACACGCAAAGACAGAGTCGATAGCGATATGTCACTTGATAAGCCCCTCCGCCCGGCTGCCAAGAGCGACATCACCTGGACGCGCGAGATCCGGACGGTCTATAGTGCGAGGACCTGTGTGCTGCCAAGGGGCCATGCAGGTGCCCATAAGTACGGCCCTGCTGTTGAGGAAACCGATGTAAAGGTCGTTGAAGAGACACTGACATACTGGGAAGGGCAGGACCAAGTGCCCCCAAAAGATCACTGGACAGACCGGCTACCGAGATAAAAGTATGGCACCGGTGAGTCTGCTGGGACACATACATCTGTCCGTCCCTCAAGCCTCAAAAGAACCTGCCCTTCGAGAGAAAGGGCAGGTTCGCCGGTTTAGAATATGATTCTCGGCATCTTTAATAATCAGGATATGTCATATAAATGCTTTTACGCCATATTTTTCTTTCATAATATGTGCTATATGTCTCATAAGCCTGTCCCACTCTAAACCAAGCTAAGAAAAGGAAGCTAGCGGCAATGTGGTGCACAATTAAAATGTTGTATTACAATGACTTGCGAGGCAAAAACCGGCTTATGGGAAATGATGGTAGGCCTCTGACTTCATTAAGAATTGCCTTAAATTTTGCGAAAGTGTAACAAAAGGGCCTATAGTTTTGTATATTTGTACGAACTCTCTCTCGACGAAATCAAACAATCGAAGGGAAAATACATGAACATTCGTGGATTACTGATCGCCGGAACGTGTCTTGTGCTGTCTGCAACAGCAGGCTTTGCGCAATACTCGATCCGTTCGAGCGTAATTGGCAGCGGTGGAGCTGTGATGTCTAACGGTACGTACTCAATGAATGGTACGATCGGCCAGGCAGTAACAGGTCCGACTAGTAATGCGACTTATACGACGAACCAGGGCTTCTGGCATGGCGCCAGCGGCACAACTGGCGACGTAAAGCCCATTCCTGGTAACACTGCAGGTTATGATCTCGAGCAGAACTTCCCGAATCCTTTCAACCCGTCAACGATCATACGATTCTCCATTCCGGAGCGTGTGAAAGTAACCTTACGCGTACTGAATCTCCTCGGAGAAGAAGTATGGCGCGAGATCGACGGCGAGATGATGGATGCGGGTAAGTATGAAGTCGATTTTATTGCGAAAGGATTGCCTTCGGGCACCTACGTATATCGACTTGAGGCAGGTAACTTCGTCAAGTCTAAAAAGATGGTGCTTTCGAAGTAATCCTCTCCCGCGATACCGATTTCGACGAGAGTATATAAAATTACTCAACTCTGACCAACCCTGCCGATCCGGTGGGGTTGTTTTTTCTAAAGTATTTGTTTGGTGGATACGTGGACCTGAACCTTCCTGTCATCGTCAATAAGATCGTCAATACACCGCTCGGCGAGTTGCCGCAGCGTGTTGCCCGTGGTATTCGCCATAAGGTGTTCGAGTATCCCGTCCATATTATTGTCAATACCGTTACTGCCTGCAACCTCACCTGCGAGCATTGCTTCATTACCAACTACGGTATCGAGATCCCCGATGCAAAGACGAACA
>JANWLI010000031.1 GCA_025450975.1 Candidatus Kapaibacterium sp.
AAGGTCTCTGTCTCCAGTGCTTCGCCGACCTTGCGGCCTTTGATCAATTCCAGTACCAGGCGAGCTTTCTGCGGCGATACCCGCTGAAACTTTGCTTCAGCCCGGAATTCCTGTGTTTCCAGTTGCATTGGCTTCTTCCCTTAAACCTTAAGAATTAGCGGGGCTTGGCCGACGACTCGGCTGATTTGGCCGAGTGACCCTTAAATGTCCGCGTTGCCGAGAACTCACCCAGCTTGTGCCCGACCATGTTTTCCGTCACGTAGACGGGGATAAACTTATTACCGTTATGCACGGTGAACGTATGTCCGACAAACTCCGGAGAGATCGTTGAATCGCGCGACCAGGTCTTGATGACCTTCTTTTGCGCGGCAGCGTTCAACACATCGACCTTGCTCTGAAGCTTTTCGTCGATAAACGGTCCTTTTTTCAGCGAGCGTGACATAGATTACTTCGTGCGACGTTTAATGATGAACTGACTCGATGCATTCTTTTTCTTACGGGTGCGCAAGCCTTTGGCAAGCTGGCCCCACGGCGACTTCGGATGCTTACGACCGCCGCCCGATTTCGACTTACCTTCGCCACCACCCATCGGGTGATCGACCGGGTTCATCGCCATACCGCGCGTCTGCGGACGAACACCAAGCCAGCGCATACGTCCGGCCTTACCGAAGCTGATGTTGAAGTGATCGGTATTACCGACGACACCAACAGTAGCAACGCAATCGATCGGGATCTTGCGCATTTCGCCCGAAGGCATCTTCAATGTTGCAAAATCACCTTCTTTAGCCATCAGCTGGCAGGAGTTACCCGCAGAGCGAGCAAACTTTCCACCACGACCCGGCTTCAACTCTACATTATGCATGAACGTACCGAGCGGCATGTAGCGGATCGGCAGCGCATTGCCCGTAACGATATCTGCATCCTTACCGCTCATGACCTGCGAACCGACGGCCAAGCCATCGGGAGCGAGAATGTAGCGCTTTTCACCATCGACGAAGTGAAGCAGTGCAATACGACAGTTACGGTTCGGATCGTACTCGATCGCAGCAACTTTTGCGGGGACGTTCTTATCACGCTTGAAGTCGATGATGCGGTACATCTTCTTATGTCCGCCGCCACGGTGACGCGACGTGATACGACCGGTGTTACCGCGGCCGCCCGAACTCTTGAGCGGAGCAAGGAGCGACTTCTCCGGCGTGGTCTTCGTGACCTCGTCGAAGGTTGCGATCGAGTAGTATCTCGTCGCAGGCGTTCTTGGTTTTAAATTTCTGATTGCCATCTCGTTTCCTTTGCTTCCCTTTACATTTCTGCTTCAGCCTTTACTTCCATCGGCGTAAAGACGTCGATGGTCTGGCCAGCTTTAAGTACGACGATCGCCTTCTTATGACGCGACTTCACTCCGTGCTGCACACCTTTACGGGTGTTCTGCGACTTACGACGCAACGGCATCGTCATCGTGCGCACCTGCTCGACATCAACGCCGAACTGCTTCTCAATAGCAGCTGCGATCTGGATCTTGTTCGCAGCCGATGCTACCTCGAACGTGTAGATGCTCTTCTCGCTTAACTTCGTCGCCTTCTCTGTCAGGATCGGCTTACGTATAATAAAATGTGCCATTCGTTTCCTACTCCTTATCCGACAGCAATTTGTACGGTTTCCGGAGCTTCCGTACCGTTAAATGAATTCTCGATCGAACGAAGTGCCGACTGCTCGATGACGACTGCGCGGTTACGCCAGATGTCGTACGTCGATGCTTTCGCTGCTTCGCTGATGGTGACTGCCGGAATGTTACGGCCGCTCATATAGACGTTCTGATCGTAGCTCGTCGTCAGGATGATCGCATCCGTGCCGCTCAGGCCGAGTGCGTTCATCAGGTTTGCGACGTTCTTCGTCTTCATCTCGCTGAGGTTAAAATCTTCTACGACGTAGAATGCATCTGCCTTCACTTTTGCCGAAAGCGCACTCTTACGTGCAAGCTGCTTCACTTTCCTTGGAAGCGTCATGGTATACTTGTGCGGCTTGGGGCCGAACATCGTACCACCACCCGGATGCAGCGGGCTCTTAATATCGCCCTGACGTGCACGGCCGGTGCCCTTCTGACGGAACATCTTCTTCGTCGAACCGGCGACTTCACTACGACCCTTCGTCGAAGCATTACCCTGACGACGATTTGCAAGGATCGACTTTACGGCAAGCCACATCGAATGCTCGTGCGGTTCGATCCCGAAGATCTCCTCGTTAACCGTGACTTTCTTGCCGGTCTTGCTGCCTGATATGTTATAAATTTCAAGTTCCATGACTATCCCTTCACGACCTGGACAAGTTGATTCTTTGCGCCTGCGATCGAACCTTTGATCATGATCAGGTTCTGCTCAGGCAGAATACGCACGATCGTAAGATTGCGCGTTGTGATACGGTTGCCGCCCATACGGCCACCCATACGCTGTCCCTTAAAGACGCGTGACGGATAGCTCGATGCGCCGATCGATCCCGGCGCACGCTGACGGTCGGACTGACCGTGCGTCTGCTGACCGACACCACCGAAGTGATGGCGCTTGACGACACCCTGAAAACCGCGGCCCTTTGAGGTGCTCACTACGTGCACCGTGTCGCCTTCATGAAAGACGTCTTCGGCCTTGAGCACTGCGCCCGGCTTGAACGAAGCAAGACGCTCGGCATCGAACGAATCGACTTCCTTTATATAGCGAAGGCTGGGCACTCCTGCTTTATCGAGGTGGCCGGCTTCGGGCTTCGTCACGTTCCGCTCCGACTTTTCTTCAAAGCCAAGCTGAACGGCATCGTAGCCGTCAATATCCTTCGTCTTCACCTGCGCGACGTAGTTCGGCCCGAGCTGTACGACGGTCACGGGCACATACTGCCCTTCGGCGTCGAACACACCGGTCATCCCTACTTTTTTACCTAATAATGCGCTCATAAAATTATTGCTACTTACGTCGGGTAGGCGCGAGCCCAGAGCCGACAACTATCTTCAAAACCCCCGTAGCGCAGGCTTCTCTACCTGCATTCCGAAGATGCGAACAAATGTCCGCACTTACTAGAGAGAGTTAGACCTTGATCTCGACTTCTACGCCGGCCGGAAGCTCGAGCTTCATCAGCGAATCGACCGTGCGGCTGTTGCTATTCAAGATGTCGATCAGGCGCTTATGCGCACGCAGCTCAAATTGCTCGCGGCTCTTCTTGTCCACGTGTGGCGAGCGGTTCACCGTAAAGGTGGACTTCTTCGTCGGCAACGGGATCGGCCCCGAAACCACACAGCCCGTAGGCTTTACCGTGCGGATGATCTTCTCCGCAGACTTATCGATCAGATTATGATCGTAGGATTTGAGCTTGATGCGTATCTTCTGCATTCGTTGAAATTTCTATCAAAAGAAAAGCGCACCTTCTAATGAAGATGCGCTTTTGGATGCATTTATTTAATGATCTTGTCGATAACACCTGCGCCAACGGTACGGCCGCCTTCGCGAATAGCGAAACGCTGACCCTCTTCCATGGCGATCGATGTAATAAGCTCGACCGACATTTCAACGTTATCGCCAGGCATAACCATCTCCACACCCGACGGAAGGGTTGCGACACCCGTTACGTCTGTTGTACGGAAATAGAACTGCGGGCGGTAGCCGTTGAAGAACGGCGTGTGGCGGCCACCCTCGTCTTTCGAGAGGACGTACACCTTAGCACTGAAATTCGTGTGCGGATTGATCGAACCCGGCTTTGCGATAACCATACCGCGCTCGAGCTCATTCTTTTCAACACCGCGGAGCAACAGGCCGACGTTGTCGCCTGCTTGACCTGAGTCGAGCTCCTTACGGAACATTTCGACACCGGTAATGACCGACTTCTTCTGGTGGCCAAGACCGACGAGTTCGATTTCCTCGCCGACTTTGCACTGACCGCGCTCGATACGACCTGTACCTACGGTACCACGACCGGTGATCGAGAATACGTCTTCGACAGACATAAGGAACGGCTTGTCGATCGCGCGTACGGGCGTCGGGATGTAGGTATCAACTGCATCCATTAATTCATAGATGCAAGCCAGGCGCGGATCGTCAACCGAAGCGGACGGATCGGAACCTGCATTGAGTGCATTAAGGGCCGAACCACGAACGATCGGAATGTCGTCGCCCGGGAATTCGTACTTCGAAAGGAGTTCGCGAAGCTCGAGTTCGACGAGCTCGAGAAGCTCCGGATCTGCTGCGTCAACTTTATTAAGGAACACAACGATACGCGGTACACCGACCTGACGTGCAAGAAGGATGTGCTCGCGTGTCTGCGGCATCGGACCGTCGGTCGCTGCGCAAACGAGGATGGCGCCGTCCATCTGGGCAGCACCGGTGATCATGTTCTTTACATAGTCAGCGTGGCCTGGGCAGTCAACGTGTGCGTAGTGACGTGCGGTCGTCTCGTACTCGACGTGTGCCGTTGCGATTGTGATTCCGCGTGCCTTTTCTTCAGGTGCGTTATCGATCGAATCAAATGAACGGACTTCAGTACCCGGCATCTTCTTCGCAAGCGCCATCGTAATAGCAGCGGTCAACGTCGTCTTGCCGTGATCGACGTGGCCGATCGTGCCAACGTTAACGTGCGGCTTATTACGTTCAAATTTTGCTTTTGCCATTGTAGTATTCGCTGATTAAATTGAAAAAAAATTCACGAAGCGATGACTACTCACCGCCACGTTTAAAAACAAAATAAAAATCGTTAGTCAAATCCCGGACGAACCGGGCGATCTTCGCATGCAAGACGTTCGGAAGAGAGTTGCTACTCTCTGAGTAGAGCACCAGTATCTGACAATAGCCAGTTGGTTTGCTCTGTAACGCCGCTCATGGAGCGCAGAGGCGAAGTTGTCAAAGTTACTTTCCCATTACCAGGAAAGCGAGGTGAAAACGGCACTTCCCAAGAAAGAGTTTCGCAATACAGCGAAATTTTGAGGTTTTTGTAAACTACGTAAAGTCCCCCTCCTTTCACGTTTGGATATCTAAGTAAAGGAGGGGGATTTAGGGGGTGGTCAGGGGATCGTAATTGAGCTTAATGAAATTCGTACCTCCCCCCTGCCCCCCTCCTTCGCTTGGTAGCCCCTTGGAAAGGAGGGGGGAATCTAAAAGTCCCCCTCCTTCAGGTTTGATTATCTAAGTAAAGGAGGGGGATTTAGGGGGAGGTTGGGCTAATTCCTCTTCTCTATATATAGATTATGCTATCACCTTGACGCTGGCACGGCCTCGCAGCTCCGCCTAGGCAATATTAGCATCACCGTCCCCACCACACCAGCCACCGTCAGCATAAGATCTTCGTACATACCAAGGGTTAAGGCAGCACTTAGCCCCACAATCGACCACAGAAATGGAACAACCAGAAGTGCCTTCGGACATCTCGTATCCATCCAGAGCAATAAACCAAACGTAAAGATCGTCGTCGGACACGGGAGTCCGAATGTCGGCGATGCCGGGTAGACATGTCCGACTGCCGCGCCAATAAGCGGATATAGGATCAGGCCAAACAGCATCAGAAAACTTCCGACGCTACCCCGTACGCCTGACTGAAATAGAAAAGTCAATTTGTCATGAACTACACCATACCAAAGAAAGAGCACTCCCTGCACGACGTACACAACTCCAAAAACAAGTGCCGCCTTATTGATCGTGGAGAAGTAAATAATATGATAGACGATCCCCATCCACAACCAGAAAAATCCAAGCACACCGGCTGCCATCTTACTTGCCGATCGCATTCTCTTGAGTATCGCAACCACAGACAGGATTGCGGCAAGATAGAGAGTCACCTGCATTGGAAAGACTGCGAGGTTATACTCTTCGAACACTTGCAGGAATTGGTCGACAGTAAAGGGGAGTTGCATATATCGTCGTTAGTAATACACTCCCTCACTTGACAATAAGCATGCCACGAGCTACAATGTCCTCTAACGCATAAATTTACATGTATGCACGACAGTAAAACTAACGCAAGGAAAATTATTTACCTGTAGAGACGCGCCACGGCGCGTCTTGCCGATGATGAGCAAATAGCCAATGTCTGCTATAGATCCTCACCTTGCCACAATCGCCCCGCTAGGGATTGCCCGGATGTCGACTACTTTCCCTTTAGCTCAGCCGGAAACTCGATGCTACCTGACCTCTCAGGGTTCAACGAATCCCCAGCCCACAGCAAAACATTATTCTCGATATACCAACGTATGCGGTGATATTCTTCCTCGCTGCGAATAATGTGATCATGAAAATTATCCTGCCAGGTAAAATCAATGTTATTCTTGTGGCAGATGCGGCTCACAGACGACTTATATCCATTGAGTACTAGCGACAGCGAACCTACCTTTAAGGGGCCGAATGCGCGTCCCGCATTCTTCGCGGCATTCTCGCGGCGCTTAGAAGACGCGCCATGGCGCGTCTCTACAGTGTCGGCGGTGGTGGTGGTTGATGCAATGTGAATTATTCCGTGAATGTGGTTCGGCATGACACGGAATTTATCCAGTGTTGCATATGGAAAGTGTTTAGGAATTTCGTACCAGCATTTATCGGCAATCTCCCCGGCTTTCGTTGCTGTAAATGTGGCATCACGAATCTTGCCAAGTGTATGCACCTTATCCTCGGTGCAGATTGTAACAAAATACAGCGCTGTCGACGAATAATCCCAGTAAGGCAATCGGTTAGACTCGACCCGATATCCCTGATGCTTAGACATACACAAAAATAATAAACTACGGCTGCTCGTGCGACGCCAATAATTACCAACTGCCACCTAATAATTACCAACGCTGTAGAGACGCGCCACGGCGCGTCTTGCCGATGGTGAGAAAATTGCCTATGTCTGCCATAGATTCCCACCTGCCACAACTGCATCGCAGAGGTTATTATGGATTAAACCAACACTGTAGAGACGCGCCACGGCGCGTCTTGCTCCGGATATGCACCGATCGTCACTGCCAACTTCTACTGTCCAACCTTCACCACCGTCGCCGTCGCACTCCACCCATCAGCCGGACAAACGAGCCGGATGTGATACGCTCCCGGCACCAGCATGCTGAGATTCGCACTGTATTGCTGCACCCCATCGACATCGACGATCTCCTCGCGCAACATAATCTTGCCAAGAGTGTTGACGACTTCCATATACATTTTTCCCGAGGAGCAGTTATCGAAGGTGAGTATGGTCTTTTGAACGAAGGGATTTGGAGCGGCAAGGAGACTATTGCCGGTAGCTGATAATGCCTTACGTTCTTCGACAGCATATTTGGGATTAAGGGTTACAGGAATTTTCGAAGTGCCCCGCAAGACTCCCAAACTTCCACTAATCGGGTCGAGCGACGGATACCGGTAATTATTTATTTGAAAAAGAACATCTTGAAGGCTATCAGTATCAGCCTTAACTTTAATAACAGGCGATGAAGGGTCGTTGTCGTAAGAAACATTAATATCTATTCGGTCATCAAGAGCTTTCCCTACAACGTAATACAAATCTTCCCCTCCTGCATGTCCAACACCTCCAACCGTTTTTATTACACGGTTGCCAGTGCCAGTCATATCACCACAATCGTCCATATAGTAAGCTCCCCCAAAGTATGATCCAAATGCTCCTAGTTGACTTGGTGAACGAAGTATGAATTCGGCACTATCAAGCGTGATACGTTTCGAGCCAAAGTCTGGACCTCCTCGAAAGAACAGCCATGCCTGCGAACGATAATCATTTGTATTGAATCTTCCAATAAAATCTTCAGATTTGTCCCAATCAAACTTGGGAAACACTTGCAAGCCGCGCCATGACAATCTATAATATTTTTGACTTTGTACCCAATTGGGATTATCCCGAACTACTGAAAGCGTATCGTAGCGGATCCCTCTCATAAACTTTTCCATTGAAAATGGAAGGTCATTCTTAAAGAAGAAAAAATTACCATAGTAATCAACTGTTATTATATCTATTCTGCCTGTGCCGCGGAAGTCGCCAGGTGCTATATTTCGTGAAACAGGTATGTACCGGCCGATTGTATCCCCATTGATAATTTCTACTACAGTGTCTTCATAAGAAATCCCATATTCAATACACGAATCGCTGTATGCTATTTCTCCGAAAGGAAGCTGGAGTGAGCCTCCTTTGAAAAGTAGGATGAAAATTCTCGTACTGTCATTCGTTTCCTGTAATGTGCTCCATCGTGTATTACCCATTAGAATAATGTCATCAAGTGTATCATTGCTCAGCTTTGCAACGATAGGATCCATTCTATAGTACTGGAATCCATGACCGGTTTCAGGCGAGTAGTTGCCTTGTATAGATGAGCGTAATTGAGTAAATCTACTTGAATCAAAATTCCCCTCATCATCAACCCAGTAAATTCGGTTGGTTTCCCCATGAAACGCATCCTTTTGTATCCTCGAACGGAAGTGACCAAATATTGCATTGCCAAGATTAACATTCCATTGACTGCGAATCGAAAGATTATGTATATCAGTAATCTTGCCTGAGGAAAAAACTACTTGCTGATCGGGAACATCTCGGACTATACAAGCAAACTTTTCGTCACCGGTTTTCGGGTCAGAATCTAACTTTATAAGATCATAGCCAAAAAATGGCCGCCCTGTTAGCGTATCAACTTCGGCTCCGATCTTAGGGAAATAGCAATTTGGATCAAAGGCCTGCGCAAAGGACTTCCCAAATGGTAAAACTAAGAGAGTGAATAAAATTAACCTCCGATGCATCACAATACAACTCCCAAGCAGTGTAAAAGTTACGAATATCTGATATAACATTTGCCTAGGCTCTGCTTCCATAGATGAAGCGGGACTTCCATTCCGAACAGTCTTAGAAAGACCAGATAAAAAAAATATCAAAAAAAATCTCCCTTTCCCTCTTGCATTTTGCCTCGTCATCTATTATATTATATACGACTATGAAGCATCTCTATAATAGATATGGTCATCCTCACCGTTCGTTAGAATGTCTCACCGTTGTGCAGAATCCAGAACGCGAAGTGTGCACAATTATCAGGATGATTTTTAACGAGTTAGGTACCCCTCAATCCGATGGTGTAAATTCGACCGTGATTAATGGAATTAAGGGATTAGCAGGATATAACACCTTTGCGATCTTTGCGTCTTCTTTGCGCCTTTGCGTGAACCCCTGGGTTGGTTCACGCAGAGATCGCCAAGAAGACGCAAAGCCCGTCGGCGCGGCGGCGTGTAAATTCCTGACGGCTAACAAGATGTGCACAGCGACATGGTTACAAACAAATGACTTAACTACCCTTGTTTTGACAGGGATCGAAGGATTCAAAGGATTAAAGGATATGGCAGTCTGGGGTGTAAATTCGACCGTGACCAGTGGAATTAAGGGATTAGCCAAGATGCGTGTAAATTCTTCTAACAGCTACCAACTAACAACTGCCAACTTCCCCGCTAACGACCTCGCCATGGCGAGCCTTCGGCGACTAAAGACTAACGACTCACCAAGAGGTGTAAATTTCTCGACGCCAATGATGTGCAATATTAATGTAATGAATTTTAATGACTTAACCACCCTTCGCGCTGATGGGAACATCTCAAGCAAAAATCCGTTAAAGCGAGTAGTTCATTGATAATGGGGGTGCACAGGATTCGACGAGGGGCGGACGCTCCGACTCGCCGCACGCCGGGTGGAAACTTGCTCCATCCGTAACCAAATGCAAGTGTTGCATATAAATGCAAACTATAATTACGCAATGGCTGCCTAAGCTCCGCGGCTAAAGCCGCGTGACGCTGTTCTGCCTTCGGGCGGAGGGTGCCCTTCCTGCGGGGTCCTTGGATGGACGGAGCCCGGCTACAGGGAGTCGCTTGTCCTATCTCTTCTACCAAAGAACATCTATCGCTTCGGGTAGTCGTAACAAAGAATAGATCCTGCTACATGTCGGTCGATTTTTGCCAATGACATGCCGTAGGTAACAACTCAAAGATCTAAGCGTGTAGAAGCGACGGGACGTGCTTTTCGGACAGGGGTTCGATTCCCCTCACCTCCACCATTCTTAATTGTGAATTAAGAATAAAAAGACCTGCATGTGGGCCGGACTCGAACCGACACCGCCATCCCGGCGTACTACCGATTATACCAACACATGCAGGCAATGCAATTTACGCGGATCCGATCCGTTGTTTCAGAACATCACGTGATTCATAGATCACTTTTTTTGTTCTACAGTTCATACCCATCTTTATTTTTGCTTTGTCAATGAAGATTCTCATCACCGGCGCTACAGGATTTTTAGGGACCCCGCTTGTCGAACGGCTGCTTAGCGGCGGTCATCAGGTTACCCGCATTGTGCGATCGACGAAGCATCCTGGTATCTTGTGGGATCCCGATAATCGTAAGATCGATGCTCATCGCCTTGAAGGCTACGATGCCGTTATTCATCTTGCCGGCGAATCGATCCAGGGACGATGGACTGCAGCGAAGAAGCAGGAGATCCTTTCGAGCCGTACCGATAATACTAAGTTTCTTGTCGAAGTACTTTCACATCTGAAGCATAAGCCGAAGATTTTCGTCAGCGCTTCAGCCATCGGGTATTACGGCGATCGACAAGACGAACAGCTTTCCGAAGAAGCCCTTCTCGGCCGCGGATTTTTGGCCGACGTTGTTAAGCAATGGGAAGCCGCATCGAAGTCACTTGAGAAAGAAGGCATGCGAGTATCCTGGATTCGTACCGGTCTTGTGCTTCATCCGTCCGGCGGAGCGCTTGGTAAATTACTGCTCCCCTTCAAACTTGGCCTTGGTGGCCCGGTTGGCAACGGCAAGCAATGGTGGAGCTGGATCGAACGCGGCGACCTGCTCCGTGTCTACGAATTTGCACTTACCAATGAAGCCGTTCATGGGCCGATCGATGCAGTGGCGCCAAATCCCGTGACGAATAAAGAATTTGTAAAGACGCTGGGCAAAGTACTTTCGAGACCTGCGATCGTCCCGCTCCCCGCGATTGCCGTAAAGCTCATATTAGGCGAAATGGGTAAGGAATTGTTGCTTTATAGCCAGCATGTTAAGGCTAAGAAACTGGAGGAGTTGCACTTCTCCTTCAACCACACCGAACTCTCACCGGCATTGAAACACCTGCTTTGGAAGTAGTTTACTATTAGGCTTCCGGTTACTACAGTTCGGCACGAAAATTGGCCATATATCTAGCAACCTTGTTTTGGCAAGGTGTACGCATCATTGGGCAGAAGAATGTCCTAATAGGTTAGATATTCTTACTCACCCCTGTTAGCTTTCTTGCCGAAGCGAGGGATACTAATTCATAAATCTTATGAAAACCCTTCGGCTGTATGCCTTTCTTGCTGTCTTCTTTTCGGTAAGTTCACTTTTTAGTCAGACCATCACCTCGACAACGACTGGTGGCAATTGGGAGGATGCCTCAACCTGGGTCGGCGGCGTCGTTCCTGGCATCAATAACGACGTTATCGTTAATGGTACTGTTTCGGTGACGAGTTCTTCGTCGACATGCCGCAACTTTACTATTAATGCAGGTAAGGTATTCCAGAACGGAGGCAACCTGGGCTGGGTCACCTTCAAAGTGAACGGCAAGATCACCAATAACGGGACGATACGAAATAATCCTGGCGGCTATCTCTTAGTACTGGATCTACGTGGCGATATCCACAACGCCGGCACATGGAAACCGGCAGAAACGTATATCGCTACAAAACAGGATCAGCAAATATCGCAATCGCAAGGGGCGGTCTTCGAGAACATCTTTGTCCTTCGCGATGGAAGCGGATATGTCGATACGACCGGCAAACTCATTGCAACATCTTCGCTCGTCTTCGCTGGCCGTTTTGATCTGAAGTGGTATCGCATCGACCTCAATGGTAATGACCTGACCCTGCTGGGAGCTTCTCACTTTGCCTGGGGCACGATCAAAAATGTAGCGAATCTATATTTTCGAGATAGCACATTTTTACTTAATACAACATTCTCCGGAAATGTCAACTTACACAGCAGAGCACGCTTTGATGCCGGCGTCGTATTCCTCAACGATGTGATCAATTCCGATACGATGGAACACTTTGGCGGACTTGGCTGGGTAACACCGATTTTTTATGGCAAGCTTACTAATTATGGTCTCATTCGAAATAATCCGGTAACCGGTTGGCAGATTGCGCTCGATCTGCGAGGCGACATACATAACGCCGGCGTATGGAGACCAGCAAGTACCTACATCGCCACTAAGCATGACCAGCACATTTCACAGACATTAGGGACAGTATTCGAGCATCATGTCGGCCTTCGCGATGGCAGTGGATATGTGGACACAAATGGGATACTGATCGCAAATTCTCCTCTCAATTTTTCTGGCGATGTAGATCTCAAGTGGCGACCGATCGACATGAACGGACGACCGTTAGTTCTTTCCGGTGGTGGACGGTTTGCCTGGGGGACGATTAGGAATGTCCCAGACTTATATTTAAGAGATAGTAGCTATTTCGAAAGCATAACCGTCGCTAGTCCAGTGAATTTGCATGGGATTGTGCGCATCTCTGACTCCCGATGCAATTTCATGGGTGATGTTATTAACGTTGATACTTTACAACATACCGGCGGACTTGGGTGGGTAACGACAACATTTTTTGGAAGTATCACTAATAATGGTGTGATCCGCAATAATCCAATCAACAATTGGGGGTTGGACTTGCAGGTCCATAGGGATGTAATAAATAACGGAGTATGGACTGCCGGTAAAGTGATCCTCGATGGAACAGGACGCCGTACAGTCAACTTGCATGGAACACACATCGGGCTAAATGTCGTCGGGAAGAAAGTAGTGTTCACGGGTGATAATTATATTCCGACGCTTGCCATGAGCTCGGCCGCGATCTGCTATGTAGCTGCCGATGGCTCGTTGACCGTCGAGGACGGAGCTACAAACTATGGCTGGAACGGCGTCGCCAATCTCGGTAAGATCGTTATTCCAAAAAAGACTATTGTCGGCACAACGCGTTATGATTTCTATTCGGGATACTTATATTATCCTGGCGGAAGCACGCTCCCCGATTCGCTGATAGTCGAATCCTATGGTAGTACGCCGAAAACTTTCGGCAATGCAACTGCACGATGGTGGAAATTACGCACCGTCCCTTCAACTGCTTTCACCATCGACTATGGATATTGCTTCTATGCACAAAGCGATCTAAACGGTATTGCCGAAAAAGACCTCGAACTCTATCGCAGCATCGATGGGGGAATTACATGGGTGCAAGTCGATGGCGCAGTTACGTCCCGGGATACGATAGCGAACTATGTTCGTATCGATGATATACCTACGACCGGAGATTATGTACTGGCATCGGGGGGATCGATCCCGACACCTGCGCAGCCCAATATACGCGTCTCGATCATTGGATCGAATGAGTTGCGTGTACTTGCTCCGAATAGGCTGATCATCCACGTATACAATAATAGCGCATCGCCAAGCGGCAGCCTCGCACTTGCTATCGAGGCGAATGAAAAGATCCGCTTCCTCAAGACCGAAGATGAACTTGATGGCTCGCTGCGTACTTATAGCGTCAACGACTTTGCCTTGGACAGCGCCGATCAATATATTAGTTTTCTCTTAAGTAGCATGGCTCCATTCGAGGAGCGAGACTTTACGCTCTATGCGACGGCAACGGCACCTGTTTCTGTAAAGGGACAAGAAGATCCGCAGTTTGTCTGGTTCGTTGCTGCTGCTGCATATATTGCTGGCGCATATGTCACTGACTACATTACCGATAAGCTCGTCGATGCTTGCTTTTATGTGTGGCTCCCACCTGGCACCGAAAATGACAAGAAACTTACAAAAGAGACACTTGACAATGCAATGAGAGAAAAGTGTAAGATAACAACTATTCTCCCGGTCAAGCAGGCTGCAAAATACGGAGCGGAAAAAATACTGGAGCATAATATCTTGGGCAAGCTGATCTGGCCTGCGGAACTTGCAGTCAATACCCTCTCCTGTTTTGAGAATACCATGAAAGGCCTGCAGTGCTATATGGGCCAGAAGATGGTCAGAGACGTTTTTACCCATGTCGAGTGTAACGGAACACAAAAAGACGTCACTGCCGTGACATCTCGCGATCCGAACCATAAGTCGGGCATTCCTGGCTACGGCCCGGAAGGATTTATCGCTAACATGCAGCGCATGGAATACATGATCGAATGTGAGAATGCTCCGGATGCTGCTGCTCCGGCATATAAAATAGTCATAACGGACTCCTTAGCTGACGTCTTCGATGAAAATTCCGTAGTGTTTGGTAGGATGGGGCACAAGTATACTCCAACGCGTAATGGCCGGCTACTGCGATGGGAAATCACCGGCATCGACCTACCACCAAACAAAATACCAACTGAAGGAGAAAGCTGGGTAACATACTCAGTCATGCCGAAAGCTGGATTGCCGACTGGTACTCGACTTGGCAACCGTGCTTCCATTATCTTCGACGCTAACCCGGCAATTATAACTAACGAGCATATCAATACCCTCGACTTCGCTGCGCCGTCGACCACGATGCAGGCCCTGCCTTCGAAGACTAGCGACACTGCTATTACTGTTCGCTGGACTTCGAACGATGGTGGCGGTTCCGGTAAAGAAAGTGCTACATTATTCATGGCCAAAGACGATGGCGAATACCTTCCCGTTGGTATCCAGGATATTGACAGCGCTGCCGTTGGAGTTGAAAAAGATCATACCTACAGCTTTTTTGCATTGGCAAAGGACCATGCCGGGAATAAGGAGATCAATCGTCCGACTCCGGTAACGATCCGCGTAACGTCGGATGTAAAGTCCGGAAATGACGAGGATGACTTCTGGCTCCGCGACGTGTATCCAAATCCTGTCGAGAGCAAGGTCTACTTTGACTATGCTCTGGCGCGCAACGGCCATGCTTCGCTTATCGTCATCGATGCTCTCGGTAACGTAGTTGCCACCGTGATCCAGGGGCAGATGCCGGTTGGCTACTATGCCGAGGAATTGGACTGCTCTTCCCTTGCGACCGGTACCTATTACGTACGATTGGAGCAAGGCGGCAAAGTCAGATCTAAGAAATTTGTCGTCGTTCGTTAAGCGCATTTTGCAGTATTATACTCGACTATCATACTGGTATATAATGACTTAAGAGCATTGTTCCTGTAAAGGCCGTTTGGAATATCACTTAAAAATCGCTTAAATCGGCTGTTTTTTTGAACTATTCCAGCGGCTTTTTCGGTTATACCCCGCTCTTTTAAGGAAAAGATTATTATGTTCGCGATTGTTGAATTGAACGGTGAACAGTACCGCATTGACCAGGGAATGACGACGCTCCGCGTCCAGTACCTTGGCGGTGATGTCGGTGCTAAGGTCGACTTTGATAAAGTGCTCTTCACGCTTGCCGATAGCGGCGGTGCTAAGCTTGGCGGCAGCGTTAAGATCGGCGCTACCGTTGCTTCGCATGGCCGTGACGAGAAGATCATCGTCTTCAAGAAGAAGCGTCGTAAGCGTTATCGTGTTACCAATGGCCATCGCCAGAATTTCACGGTACTCAGCATTAGCGATTTCAGCATCAACTAAGATTTTTAAAGGATAGCACGTCATGGCACATAAAAAAGGAGCCGGAAGTACAAAGAACGGTCGCGATTCAAATGCGCAGCGACTCGGCGTTAAAAAATTCGGTGGCGAGAAAGTACTCTCGGGTAACATTCTCGTTCGTCAGCGCGGTACAAAATTTCATCCCGGCACTAACGTCGGCATCGGTTCTGACGATACCCTCTTCGCACTTGTCGCAGGCGTCGTGAAGTTCGAACGCTACCGCCTCAATCGCCAGCGGATCAGCGTTTATCCGAACTAAGTTCTTTTCATTTTTGCTTATTATAGCCGCTTCGTTGAAGCGGCTATTTTTTTGCTCCTTCGTTGCTATGATCAATCGATTCACCTTCCTTTCTCTTCTTGCCCTTTCATTTTGCATTGCTTCCTGCGGAGGCGATAAGTCGCCCGAGGATCGGGCTGCCGATTCGTTGCGCGTGCTGCATGAGATCATTACTCGCGACAGCACCGAGCTTGCAGCTATTCCTGAACCCGATACAGGAGGCACTGCACGCTGGACGGCTAACTCTCGTTCTAGCCGGCATGAAGTGACCGAAGCTGCGATGCTCGGCGATGTTCGCACCTCCACCAATCCCGAATATGACCGGATCGTCTTCGTATTCCGATCGGCGCAGTTGCCGAACTGGAAGATCGGCTACGTCGGAAAGGATATTACAACCTGCGGCGAAGGCGCTCCCGTCACGCTTAGCGGCAAGGCATGGCTGCAGATCAATCTTGAGCCATGTAATGCACACGATACGGCCGGGCATACAACCACTGCTTGGCGCGAGAAGACGTTTACCTATCGCAGCATCGAAGCAATGAAGCAGATCTGCGACTTCGAAGCTGTTACGACGTGGGTTGCAGGACTCAGGACGGCGGCGAAATACCGCGTTATCGAGCTAAAAGATCCGACCAGGCTTGTCGTGGATGTGGAGAATAGCGGGCGTTAGGAAGCTCTTATAGCATCAAGGAGTGAGGTATAAAATTTGAATCCATCGAAGGAAAAGGCTTGATCTTTTTCACAATCAACATATTCTTGTAAAATATAAGAACGATCATAGCAAGTTTTCTTTCGTTCTTCAACCCAATCCTGGCAATAACCATCTGGCAAGCCCTTATCCAACATAGCAGTATAGTATATGTATAAATGCGCATATACATGAAATGCTGCAAATGCTCGACTAAAAATCCAAATATTATCGTTCTTACGCCAAGGACAGTAAAAACTTCGGCCAGTATCTCCCGTATAGGATGCTGAATGGATATAATAAATTTCTATTGTTTGTAAATACTTCATGTGGAGAGCTTCATGGAGGATACATTCTGAGATACTTTCGCGTCGTCTGAAAACTCCGTCTGAAAAGAAACAAATACCAGGCAAATAGCTCATTGTTAAACTCATGTGAACGGAAGATGGGTCCGGAATTTCAGGAATAATTTTTGCAAAAAAACGGACATTCATAGTTACATCGTATAGTATATATGGCGAAATGCTATTTAGTTCTATTAAAGCAATGCGTAAGGACGCGATTTCAGATGTTGAAAAATTTGTTATAATATATTTTGTATAAAGAATCGATGTTTGATCTTCAGAAAACAAGCGTCTGACTTCTTCAGTCTCAGCTAAGCAATTCGTTCCCTGATTGATTAGTGGACTAATGAATAGTGGGTATGGGGAAGTCAGTGAAGACAGAACATCATGTCCAGAGTTTTGCAAAATTAGTTCTCGAGTTTTGATAGGTAGCTTCGAAAAAGGGCTAATGATAGAAATCATTTTTTTATAAAGAGACCTCAGCTCCAGTTCTTCAGACGCTTTATATTCATTTAATGTCTTGCCAATTTTTTTTATAAGCGTTTTGAATTGGGGTCCTCTTGCTAAGAATACAAAGTCTTCTCTCCTAATTGAAGAACTTAAAAGCTCCGAAGCATCATCAGAGTCTATGATTGACTCTACATCTCTAATAAGTAGTTCACATTTAGACAACCAATGCACCAAGAGCTCGTGCGAACTAAAGTATGGAGTCGAGCTGATAATATTATTGAGTGTACTAAGGGACATGATTATTTTACTGCGGTCAAATATGTTTCTGAATGGTATCCTGAGCGCAATGGCCGCTTCCATGCACTAAATAAGAAATTAGTTGCTAAGCACTTCTCCTCTAAACTCAATGTATTAAGTATGTCCTTCATGGGCGGTGCTAGTGGGTTTGCAGAACTTTCAAGAAACACCTCCCAGGGTTGAAGCATTATCTTGCTTGTTTTAATCAAACAATTTTCAATCTTAATGTCTTTGAATCCTGCCTCTTCCGCAAATCTAAAAAGATCTCGTTCATCGAAATTTAGCATAGGATTATTAATAGTATCTAAGGGGTACCCCAAGGGTCCAAGTATCTTTAGAGAGAGTTCATGTTTAAGTGACGAGAAATCAAGGTCTAAATAGTCTGGCGAATTGATTGCGGAGAATTTATTTATCGGCTCAAAGATAGAAATGCGACCTCCCGGTCGTAGAACTCTATAAAATTCATAAAATGCTTCCTGCTTATGGGAAACATACATAACGACAGCCCTTGCTGTTACTACATCGAATTCATTTTCACTAAATATATTTAAATTATCAGCCGATTGTTGACAACACTCAAATTTACCTAGATATGCCGAAGGTATTTTTGCTTTACAGATTTCTAAAACATCTTGTGATATATCTGAAAAGAAAACTTTCCCAGTATCACCTATATACTTAAGTGCCTCTATACCAATTAGCCCATCACCCGTACCTACATCAAGAATTTTGTTTCCTTCACTTATTGAGGCATTTCTTAAGAGTCTATCTCTTATAATCTCTAGCCTTGCCTTAGTTTGCAAGGCTAGATTTTTATCGTTTCCAAAGCGACGAGATACAAGCCAGTCGGCCCATTTATCAAGCTTTGTTGGCATAAAAATACCTTCTTAAGCCTAGTTCACCCAAATTATATAGCCGTGGGCAACTGTATCACTGAATGAGCATTCTCCCCAAGTTCCATTGGGATATTGGAAGGGATATGAACCAGGCTTAGCGTAGGTATTACCAAATAACTCGACGCTAACGAGTACTCGATTACCTGGATCAAATTCGGTTTCGCCTATTGTGTTTACCGGAAATGTAACATCACCGTCTGTAAATTTTACAGTGACACTACCTAAAGGATTGGTTTGGTTTAGGATTTTTGTTGACATATGCGTAATAAAGAAATGAGTTGAAATGATAAACTAATATTTCAAAAATTAATTAAAAAGTTCCAGATCTTTAAAAAAAGCCAGGCAACTCGCCTGGCTTTTTAGATTATCAGAATGGAAACAGCTTTATTTGCTGCTTTGGGGCTGGCTTAGAAGCGTCCTCCGCCTCTGCGTTCGCCGCCGCGATCTCCGCCGCCGCCGCCCTGGCGTTCACCGCCACGGTCTCCGCCGCCACGTCCGCCGCGATCTCCACCATAGCCGCGTCCGCCACCGCCTCTGCGATCGCCGCCGCCGCGACGGTCGTCTCCGCCTTCACGTGGTCTGCGTTCGCGCTCGACGTATCCTTCGGGCTTCTCCATGAGTGCCTTGCGCGATAGCGAGTACTTGCCGTCGCCTTTAACGGCGATGAGCTTTACATCGAACTCGTCGCCGACCTGAATGAGGTCGCTGACGTTCTCGACTCTGTTATAATCGATCTCGGAAATATGCATGAGGCCTTCCTTCTTGGGGAGGAACTCCATGATGGCGCCGAGTCCTTCGCGCACCTGAGTGACCTTGGCCTTGTAGACGGTGCCTTCTTCGGGCTCCTTGAGCATGCCTTCGATCATCGCCTTCGCCTTGTCAGCGGATTCGCTGTCGAGCGCGGAGATGGTGAGCGTGCCATCGTCTTCGATGGTAATATCTTCGACGCCTGAATCTGCGGTGATGGCGCGAATATTCTTACCGCCGGGTCCGATGATGAGACCGATGCAATCGGTGGGAACCTTGATCGTTGTCAGGCGCGGAGCGAAGGTCGAGAGGTCCTGGCGCGGTGATGAGAGCGCCTCGGCCATCTTTCCAAGGATATGGAGTCTTCCCTCTTTCGCCTGCTCGAGGGCGCGTTCGATGGTCTCGAACTGAATGCCCTTGATCTTCATGTCCATCTGACATGCGGTGATGCCATCGGTGGTGCCACAGACCTTGAAGTCCATGTCGCCGAGAAAATCTTCGTTACCGAGAATATCGGAAAGGATGGCGACGCGCTCTCCCTCTTTGATAAGTCCCATCGCAATACCTGCGACCGGCTTGCGGAGCGGCACACCTGCATCGAAAAGTGCAAGCGATGCTGCGCAGACGGTAGCCATCGAGCTCGATCCGTTGGATTCGAGGACGTCGCTGACGATGCGCACTGCGTATGCGAACTCGTCGGTAGGCGGCATGAGGTTCTTGACGGCGCGCTCAGCGAGGTTGCCGTGTCCGATCTCGCGACGGTTGGTGCCGGTCATGCGTCCGACTTCGCCGACCGAGAACGGCGGGAAGTTGTAGTGGAGCATGAAGCGCTTAGTCGTCTCGGGATGGAGTCCCTCGATGTTCTGCTCGTCGCGGCTGGAGCCGAGCGTGGTCGTGGTTAACGATTGTGTTTCGCCGCGTGTAAAGAGCGACGAACCGTGTGCGCGCGGCAGCACGCCGACTTCGCAGGCGATCGGGCGGATCTGCGTGGTGTTGCGGCCGTCGAGACGGAGATTCTCGGTGAGGATCATCTCGCGCATCTCGCGCTTCTCGATGTCGTACATGACGCCCTTGATGTAGCCCTCTTTCTCTGCGTACTTCTCGTCGCCGAGTTCGGTCTTGAGTGCGGCTTTGGCAGCGTCGCGTGCGGCGGAAGTCTGCGCGGAGCGATCCTCTTTGGTGAGGATGGTGCGCGCGAGGCGCTTCATCTCGGCAGCGGTGAGTGCTTCGACGCGAGCGTGGATGTCGGGATCGACTTCCTTCGCGGCGATGGCAGACTTCGTCTTCATGCCGAACTCGCGTGCGATGCGCTCCTGGCCTTCGCAGATCGTGGTGATCGCTTGTGCGCCGGCGCGGACAGCTTCGAGGAATTCCTTCTCGCTGATCTCAAGCGCTTCGCCTTCGACCATGGTGATCGAATCTTTCGTACCGGCCACGCAGAATTCGTAGTCGGCGCCTTCAAGTTCTTCGAGTGTCGGGTTGATGATGATCTGTCCGTCCTTGCGGGCGACGCGTACTTCAGCGACGGCCTCGGCAAACGGGATATCGGAGATCAGGAGTGCCAGCGATGCGCCGGTTGCGGAGATGACGTCTGCGTCATGCTGCTGGTCGGAGCCGACGATGAGGCAGATGATCTGCGTCTCGTTGCGCCAGTCCTTCGGGAACATCGGGCGCAAGGGGCGGTCGATCATGCGGGCGGAGAGGATCTCCTTCTCGCTGGGGCGTCCTTCGCGACGGAAGTAGCCGCCGGGGATCTTGCCTGCTGCCGACATGCGCTCGCGGTACTCGACCTGCAACGGCAGGAAGTCGATACCGGTCTTCGGTTCGGGTGCTGCGCAGACGCTGACAAGCACCATTGTGTCGCCCTGTCGGACCATGAGGGATCCGTTGGCTTGCTTGGCGAACTTGCCAAGTTCGAAGGAGAGCGATTTGCCTCCTGCGAGTTCAATTGTATATACCATAGTTGTAGATGTTAGCGCTCCCCTTCCACAAACATGCATGACCCATCATGCACAAGGAGCAATGTGTTAGTTAAATGGAAAAATTAGTTGTGTGTCTATGCATCACAGCAGGAAGTAAAAACTACATGAGCCGGCACCCGGCCGGCTCATGAAAAGATTTACTTACGAATTTCAAGTTCCTGGATCAGCGAGCGGTAGCGGGCGAGGTCTTTCTTCGCCAGGTAGTCGAGCAGGCTGCGGCGCTTGCCGACCATCTTCAAGAGGCCGCGCTTTGAGTGATGATCCTTCGGATTCTTCTGGAAATGGGGGGTGAGCGAGTTGATCTTGGTCGTTAAGATCGCGATCTGGACTTCCGTGCGTCCCGAATCGTTAGCACCTTTGCCGTATTTGGCAACGAGTTCCTGAGTCTTTTGTGTTGTAATTGACATTAAGCTATTCCAATAGCGCAAGTTAGCGAATCCCTCCAACCCGGCGCCATGCGAGCAGGAGATTTGTATTAAGGGGCGTTAAACGCGGGATTTGAGGGGAAAGTTGCGAATTCTAAAATACCACACATCTGCAACTATATATTTGAAGCTAGGAGATAACAACTCTTAAAGCTTAACTTTTAATCGATTCAACTACTACTATGGAAATGTCCCCGATTTTCAAGGATTTGACAACTGCTGATGTTCCGCTTGAGAAAATATATCTCGACCCCAATAATCCACGGTTTATTACTATGAATTGGGAGGTGATTCCTGATTCAGAAATCCCAGATCATAAAGTCCAGAAAAAAACTATAGAAAGACTCGAATCAGAATTTTCTGTCGATAGGCTCGTCTTAAATATGGAAATGAATGGATACTTGCCTATTGATCGGGTAATCTTACGGTCAATTTCCGATAATAACTATGTCGTACTAGAGGGCAATAGGAGAATTTGTGCAGCAAAGCAAATTCTAAAGTATTCTCAAGAATCGCCGGACTCAATCTCAAGGGAAATTTTAGACTCAATTAAAAAGATACCATGCTTAATATACACGGGAGTCAATAGTGAAGCATCGTGGATATTTCAGGGATTGAGACATATCCTAGGCATACAAGAGTGGTCAGCATTTAACAAGGCAATGCTTATTGTCAAGTTAATGGAAGATCAAAAAATGACTCAAACAGAAGTGGGCCAAAAGTTTGGCCTTACAGCTTTTGGAGTAGGCCAGTGGGCTAGAGGATATTACGCTTTTAAACAAGCAAGGGATGAATCAGATTACACAAGAGAACTAGATGAGAGAGCTTATCCATATTTCCAAGAAATTTTCAATAGAAGTAATTCTGCAACTAGGGAATGGCTTAACTGGAATGAACAAACAAAGAAATTTACAGACGAACTCAATTTCAATGAGTTCTTGAGCTGGCTATATCCGAGAGATACAGAGGAAGTGGATGAAAGTCTCGATCCAACGACCATCTTAGGTGATTGGAAACGAAAAAAAATAGTAACACGCGACGACATCAGAATCCTATCATACTTACTATCAAAAGCCCCACAAGAATTCGACTTGTTTAGAAGAGAAGGCAATCTTGAAAAAGCTTATTCGATAGCAATTCAGAAAGAATATGAGAAAGAATCTAAAAAAACTGCCAACCCCTCTGATGAGCTATTTCAATCGCTTGACTTAACTATTAAAAGTCTAGAAAACACACCATATAAGATACTTAAAGATAGTGCTCTTCGTGAAAAACTATTAGAGAAACTCACGACAATTAGCTCTCTAATTAGAGATTTACAATTATGAGTGATGTACAGAAGATATTCAAGTACTTTACAAGAAAAGAACTTGGAAGCGCGAACATGTCTTTCGATGAGCTTTTTTACGATGCGATCGAGAAATCATTGCTTATAACTGGCGGCAATAAAGACAAATTTTTTGATGCTAATATTAATCGCCATTGGAATTATTTAATCAAGCACCAAGAAGATGATTTCGTGCAGAATGGAATTCTCCCAGTAGTAGATGTTAATAATGACAAGACACGAAACATCTGCTGCTTCCTTGCTAAGAACTTCGCCCTCACTAAGAATAGGAAGTATTATTACTTAAAATCGCGCCCCTCTATATTAAATCAAATAGATTTGATGAGCAGTAGAGAGTTCGAAGGATTGTCAGTCTATGTAACAAGATTACTCGGCGCTCAGAATACGCTTCTTACTCCTTCTGGTAATGAAGGTGGAATTGACTTTATTGCTACAATTGGATTTAATAGCGCATCGCATTTTTTATTTGGTACTAATGGTCCTGTGAGAATTATCGGTCAATGTAAAAAGTATTCTTCCGATGTTCAAGTTGATAAAGTGAAAGAATTTTCGGCCACCTTAAACGATGTGTTTCACAGATCAAGTAAGGTATCAGCTATTCTTCCTAGCTGGTTCATCAATGCAAAAGGTCCGATCATTGGTTGGATAATAGCACACAATGGTTTTCAAGACGGTGCAAGACAACGTGCCAGAAATTTTGGCACCCTACTTTCAGATTCTAGAGTATTGGGGGATGTAATTGCTGCTTCAAAAAAATACTATCCCTCTTTGCCTTGCGAAAGAAGATTTGAACCTTTACTTGATGATGTCCGAGAGGTAATTAAGGAGTTTGATTAAGTAGTCCCGACACTTACGACCCCGACTGGAACACTGTCGTCCATTACGGGACTTTTGGGGGGCGTGTCCGTAGTGAGGAAAGATGAATACGGTATTCGGTGTAATTTTAGTGCCCTGATGATGATGCCGATATGTAGAGGCATGGCTGTGAATCCGAAGCTAGCGTGTAATTCCGAGGCAAGGCACGCGCAGCGTGCCGCTACGGGTTGTATCTTTGTACTCAGATTTTTTTTCTGTTAAATCACAGGCGATCGCCATGAAATTACCCACTCTCCTGCTCTGCCTGTTCTTTACTATTCCCGCACTTCGTGCTCAGGTATGGAAGCAGACGAATGACCACGCTAATGATACATCTTGTGAAACTAGGTTAACAATTGCTCAGTCTCTCTTCCAAAGTGGTGACGATCAAGAAGCGTATCAGGCATATAAACTTTACGTAGAAAATTGCTATAATGACCCTGAATCTTGGAGGGCATTTAATCGCCTCTCTTCATCAAACATAACGCGCAAGCCAGATACAGTAGGCAAGAATTATGAATTTCGCGAATGGCTCAAAAAGGTACTATACTATAATACAAATGATCTACTTTATTACTGTGAAGATCTAATGGCTATGGCGAAAAGTTATGCGGCTTGGGATCGAGCAGACGAGACACAAGCAAATGCCATCATAACTCTCTTTCGTTACTTGATTGATTCAACAGATTGTGGTAACGACGAGTATTTGAAAGAAGGTATTTTAGAAGTCCGCAAGTTCCAATACGAAATTTGGATTGATACTGTAAAAGATTCACTGGAAACGCCTCTTGACACTACTTTGCCGACGATCGATGAGCTCGGCCTTGCATTAATCCGTAAATCACAAGTTGCCGTGCTCCCGACTACTGCAAGGCCGCTCTCGCCTTTAATAGATATGAGTGCTGTACCTAATCCTTTCAGCAGCGAAATATCAATTGAGTATGTACTAGCAGACAATGCGATTGTGAATATCGAAATTCTTGACATTCTAGGCAAAGAAGTGTATAGAACTACCAGACAACTTCAAACAGTCGGTAAGCATCTAGAGAAGATCATAACAACAAATTGGCAGGAAGGTACATATTTCGCGAGACTCTCTACTTCAACGGGTGAAACAACAACTATAAAATTAATATTAAAACGATAAACGGATACAGATGCACCGAATTGTAGAGGCACATTACATGTGCCTTGATGATGATGCCGGAATGTAGAGGCATTGCTGCGAATCCGAAGCTAGCGCGTATTCCCGAGGCAAGGCACGCGCACCGTGCCGCTACGGGAAAAGATTTAAGATGTAAGAGGTAAGATTTAAGAGTAAATGCAGTCTTGTATAGCGGCAGACTACAAGACATCGGGGGATTCTTCGCTAGCGCTCAGAATGACGGTGGAGTGAAGCAGCGGACACGCGCGGCGTGTCCCTAGGGGAAGCTACGCAGCTTTTCCGTACAGATGCGCGAGGATGGGTGCGTCTTTTGAGAGTTTGCTTACGGCCATGATTGAGAAGCCTACGATCTTGCCGTCGGTATCGACCATTTCCATGACGGCGTCATTATCGGTGTCGTGGAAGACGACTTGTGCGTTGTCGTCGAATACGACTTCGAGGTAGTCCCCTTCTGCGTCGTACCAGACTTTTACTTCCTGCATTACGCGGCCTTGCGGCGTTGTTGTGACGATCGTTGCAAGCCGTCGCGGGTGAATTGTTCTACTAGCTTTTCCCAGGTTACTTTCTTCTTCTTTGCGAGTTTCTGCAATTCCTGTACGAGTTCGAGAGAAAAGACGACGGCGTTTTCGTCCGAGCTGCGTTTAAGGTTTGGGAATGAGACGAGTTGGAGCTTGGCCGGATCAATGTATTCGGCGGAATCGTGAGTCGCCCAAAACTCGCGTTCTTCCTGTTCGGTCTCAAATTTTGGGTCCTTTTTCACTCCGTGGACAACTATTTGTTCTCTAACAGCACCCAGTCGCTTGTCCCAGAACGGGATGGGGGAAAAACTTCGCCTTTTGATAAAGGAATCGTATTATATGGAGGGTCTTGACACTTGTAAATTCCAGACACACGGCACTGTTCGCCCGTCTTACCAGAAACCGGTTTTCCGGTAAAATCTTTAACATATTCGCTATATGGTGGCTGGCTCACTTTCACTCTATACTAACCAAGCGAACTTTGTGAACAGTTTCACTCCTCTCGACGGAAATGAAGTGGATAACCGTACAAGCTACTAGCGCTCCAATCGTACATACAATGAGAAATTTTACTCGATTCAAATATAATTGCTGTGCATCGTTTTGAGAACGATTAAAATCAGCAACCTGAACGTAGCGGCTTATAAGTCCTTCCTCAAACTCAGCATTAACTAATGAACGTAATGCTTCAGGTGGAAGTGTGTCGTTATCCACTACTATGTTTTGGCCTAAAACTTCCTCCCATTGAACAAAGCGTTCTGATCGTGCTATTTTTGCACGGTCTTTGTCTAAAAATAGAATTAGTAAAAAGACCAAAGAACCCACTAGCGAGAGTAGCGCCAGTGAAAACAGTGCCACGAATAAATAATCAACGACAGCGACAAAGACCCATCCGTGATTCTCATAAAAATAGATCACCGCACTACCCAGCAAGATCGTGAGTGTAATAGGAGTGTTAATAGCCGACTTTAGCTTCTCGCCAAGTTCGATCTCAAAATCATAACGCTCCTTATAAAAATCGTATCTACTAAAAGCCACGCTACGAATTAGACAATATTAGAGAAAATTATGCTCGTAATGGAGCGGTGCAAGTGGAGAGGTAGCTCCTGCTTGTAGGCGCGTCCGCAGTCTGCGGAGTCAGTGTGGATCTGGCTTCGGTGCAAATATAAGATGAAAAATAGGGTGGTGGACGGGCGTTCGGTCGGTCAGGGATACATCGCCCTTTCAGGGCTAGCTGATGAGATGCTGTTCTTCCTGGGGCTTTCGCCCCAGGCTGCGGGTACAGTGTCCCTCCGGGACAACCGAGTTAGTCCCGTCAGGGACGATAGTGTTCGAGCCCAGGGCGTAAGCCCTGGGACAAGAAGCAGTAACATATTTCAAGTCCCGTAGGGACGACAGATCGAGGGGAGCCATGATCGGCATTTGCTCGCTTGCTCTGTCGTCCCTCCGGGACTTTTTCTGTCTTCGTATTCTACGTCCCGGCACTTACGTGCCGGGCTGGAACACTGACGTCCCTTGCGGGACTGGGGGCGTGCGCGGCGTGTCCCTACGGGCTACCATGCTACACGTGCATTGTCCCTTCAGAGACAATGCGGTTAGTCCCGTGAGGGACGGCAGTGTTCGAGCCCAGGGCGTAAGCCCTGGGACAAGAAGCGCGATCATATTTGAAGTCCCGTAGGGACAACAGATCGAGTGGGAGCATGGTCGGCATGTGCTCGCATGTTCTGTCGTCCCTACGGGACTCTGTCTCAACTCATTTTTACATTCCCGGCACTTACGTGCCGGGCTGGAACACTGTCGTCCCTTGCGGGACTGGACACGCGCGGCGTGTCCCTACGGGGAAGCCACTAGAGTTTCAGTATACTATTTACGAGTTATCTTAGTTAGATACGTATGCTAAAAACACTTAAAGTGAGGGTTGCGGATCGTATTCGGGAAATCCTTCTGGAAAAGGGGATAAAGCAAAAGGACTTGCCCGAGTCTACGGGGTACTCCGAGTCGTATATAAGCCTTATCATGTCAGGGAATATCAATCTAACCGTCGAATCAATAGATGCCTTAGAAAAGGCTCTAAAGTCGCCAATCGTAACCATAGAAACTCTATTAGCCTCGTCTTTACGGGGCAAGTGATTCCAAAGACTACAATGCGTTGAATAGCCAGTGGCGTTAAAAAGCGGCCGGCTACAAGACATCGAGGGATTCCCGCCGAGGCGGATCTGCGACTTCGCTGTCGCTCAGAATTTCGGCACATCCGAGGTGGGGCACTGCATGCAGTGCCCCTACCTGTTGTGCGATGTGGTATCGGTACGGACATACGCGGCTTACCTGGTACGGAAGGAAATACATGCATCTCATGTTGAGTAGCGAGTAATAGTCGGAAGGATTGAACAAACTCACTACAGCACTTCTGCTGACGCTTTTCACGCTGGCGATCAGGTTACTGACCGTCGATCTTCAGTATGCAAATATTTCCTACGATGCGGCAAATCATCTGTGGGGGACGCATGAATACTCGATCGCCACCGGCCAGCCGCACCTTCCCGGCTACTACCTGTACATTTCAGCGATCCGCGTGCTAGGCTCGATAACGGGATCGATGCAGGACGCGATCATCCTGCTCTCGGTGCTCTGCACGACGTTCGCAACTGGGTTATTTTATTTGTTTCTCCGGAAGTTCTGGCCGCAACGTGTCGCAGTTGCCTTTGCAATTCTGCTTGCCGTTAATCCTGTGGTGTGGGTGTATGGTATCGTGTCTGACATCTATGCTGTCGACCTGTTTATTTCTCTGGCAATGGTGCTTGCGCTCACGTCGGGAAGATGGATCTATCTGAGTCCGCTCATTTTTACACTGGCATTGGGCGTACGTCCGACTTCCCCGCTGCTGCTGATCCCGATCTATCTGTACTGCTGGTACATGTTCTCAAAAACCGATCGATTTACGTGGCGCTTTATGGTAACAGCGCATTGCGTGGCGATCGCAGTTCTTGC
>JANWLI010000032.1 GCA_025450975.1 Candidatus Kapaibacterium sp.
GATTGCGAGTATGCCCGTCAGCGTAAAGTGGCCCTTATGAATCCAGCTAAACGCAAACACTAATGTTCGAATCACTTGTCAACGCTTTCCTTATTTCATTCCGTGAAGGGATCGAAGCTGCGCTCGTTGTCATGACCGTCCTCGTCATTGTTGGCAAACGCAATGATGCACGTCTGAAAACGGTCACCCTCTCGGCAGTCGTGGCTGCTGTCGTGATCTGTTCGGCTATTGCCTATTTCCTTGGCACGATCGCCCTCGTCAATAACATCGAACTTGAAGTTGCCCTCTACGGCGCCGCTGCTATTGCAGTGCTGACCATGGTGGTCTGGATGATGCGTCACGGCAAAAAGATGAAGCAAGAGATCGAAGACAAAGTCAACCGCTACGCAATGAGAAAGTCAACGCTCCTTTCGGTGGTAGGCTTGTTCCTCTTCGTCTTTTTCATGGTTGCCCGGGAAGGTCTTGAACTTGCACTCTTCCTGCTGGCATTTGGCGCTGGCATCGGCGGTGTCTTCTATGTGCTTGCAATGCTTGCCGGCCTCAGTGCGGCGATCGGCATTGGCTACCTGCTCTCGAAAGGTATCGTACGCGTCAACATCGGAAAATTTTTACAGATCACGGCGTATCTCCTGATCATCCTCGTCGTCCAACTGGTCATCGATTTCTTCCACGAAGGGATGGAGGCAGGCATGCTGCCAGAGCCCGGACAAGGCGTCGTCAACGTCATCGACTATCTCTCGCATGATATGCCGATCTTCTCCTACATCGCCATGGTCGGCTTTATCGGCGTGATCGTGTACTTCCTGCGTAAGTCTTCGGTAAAGAAAAAATCTTTCCAGACGCAGCCAGCGATCACAACGCAGAGTTAACGGGCAAGCACGACCTGAAGACTTCGTACGCCTTCGCTCGATCGCATGTGGGCGATCATCATGCGCGGGAATGAGGGCTCGATAAAAAAGGGTATCTTGTACGATCCTGCGGCAAGCGATGACTCCATAATAGTCGTGACCTTTCTCCCCAAAAGATCGTAGAGCTCGATCGTTATCTCGTCGTCCGACGTAAGTGTGATGTTAAACACAGCTTCCGCTGAAACAGGGTTCGGATAGACAGCAAACTGCTCTCGTGATTCGCTCTTGAGCGCTACTGTAGCAGGAGCTTCCAACGGAAAATGCCAGAATGCGAATGCGCCGACGCCACGCTCGTTGACGATCCACGGTCCTTCATAGTAGTACAGCGTGCCCAGATAATATTTATCCGGAAGATACGTGATCTGCTTTGCAAAACTCGGCGCTTTCAACGTTAAGAAGAGTGTATCCGCCTTCGCTGTTAGTGAGAGGAGCTGCGCCTGACTCTCATCAAGGAAAAAGTATTCCTTCATCGATGCCTTTAGCGTATCGGTATCAATATCCGGCGTAACCTCAAGTTGGCTGCCTAACGGAGAGAAGACCAACGCAATTTCTGTGCGTGATGTACTCGTAAAGAATGCGCGCGCAACGTTCGGACCGTCGATCGATACCGTATCGACCGAACCATAGAAATCGCGTGCTACGTCATTAAAGACCCGCTCCGCGACGATCTCGTATCCCTTCGTTGAAAAGTGACAGCCATCATGATGCGGGATCCCAACGGTCGAAATCGTCCGCACATCGTCAAAGTATTTTGGAAATGAGCGCTGAACTTCCCGCAACTGCGCGTGATCGCGATTCACGTTACATCCCGGGCGGATCTGAAAAACGTAGATCTTTTTGAGATTCGGATAATCGGTCTTCCAGGAGTCGCGAAGCGTCGAAAAACTAGTATGGTAACCGCCTCCGTGATTCGATTCGCCCTGATACCAGAACATTGCTTTCGCATGATTTGCAAGTCCCGACTTCAACACCCGATGCAACATCATCCCATAGATCGTTGTCAGTTTCGTCGGTGTAGCATCGTTGCGCAGCATCAACTCGATCGTCTTTCCGCCGATAGCACCATTAATGAAGCAGGTGGGGACCTTATATGCATCGGCGATCTTTTTTTGCAGGTTTAGCGCCCAGACACCAACGGCGGGATTGAACAAGTTCGTATCCGCAGCAGAGAGCGCCCAGTTCGTATCGCGCGCATACTGAGAGTTATAGAGACCGAAGGTCCGGCAGTACTCATTACGCCAGGTTACATCGCCACGTGAAAGCACAGCATTCGACTGCCCGGCGATGAGGTAGACATCCCCTGCTACGAGGCTATCGCATCTGGCAAGAAGATCGTTGGCGATCAGGTTTGCCTTCCCGTAAATAAGGATCGAATACTCGGCAAGCTCGGCGTAGATCTTCGGACGGAAGGAAAACGAAGCGGACGTCCCATCATAGACTGCCGGCTGCGCATAGCGTTTGCGAAGAACGCCATTTCTCAGAACTTCAACGTAGAATGTATCATATCCCGGAGTGATCGTCATACCGCTGATCGGTACCTCAGCCGAATCTTCCGAATCGCGAGCAAAAAACTGCAGATGACGTGGCAACTCAGTAAATACCTGAGCATCGGACACCAAGGCGACAAAACAGAAAATACAGGCTAGCCAGCTACGCATTTACGGTAGGTGCGATGTTTCATTTGCGATATACATATAACCTCAAACCGACGCAAAAGTTACACGTTAGGTGCTTCGAGCCACTCCCGCACATGCTTCAGTAATGGCAGCGTCATCTTATGACGCCCCTTGTACTCGTAGTACTCAGCCGGAATCTGATGACGCTTGAGAAACGCTACACCGTATTTCGACTCACTGGTGGAAACAACCTTGTCTTCAGAGCCATGAGTGACTAGGAATGAAGCTGAGGTATTAACCGTCTGCCATGCTTCGATCGGCCGCGGAAAGAAGCCACTCATCGGGACGATACGTTTCGGCTGTAGCTTCCCTTCCAAGCCTAAGAAGAAACACATTGCAGCCCCCTGACTAAATCCGAGCAGATGCAACTGATCGCCAGCAACTCCCTTCTCGCTCATAACCGACCGGATCGTCTCGGTGGCTAGATCGACAGACTCGCGAAAATGCTCCTCGGCAAATGACTCAAGCGGGTGGTCATAATCATACGGTTTAAACCACTCATACCCATCCCGCGGCAATTGATACGTTGCGCGGATAGAGACAATATGAAATGACTTCGGCAGCATGTGCTCGACCGAAAAGATCGTCTCCGCATACGCATCGCGCCCGTGCATGAGCACTAATAATGGCGTTTCGGGTGATGGATTCTCAGCCGTTCGCTCGATATATGGTAATAAAGTAGAAATTATGAATTAAGAATTATGAGAAAAGCCGGCAAGACAACCCCTAAACGCACCTCATAATTCGTGATCACCTTCTGGAACTTGAAATTGCAATGAATTCGTTAGACGGCTCCAATGCACCGAGTTCATTTTTAATTTTGCATTTTTCATTTTTAATTGATTTGGCGGGGTAGCTCAGTTGGTTAGAGCGTCGGAATCATAATCCGTAGGTCGTGGGTTCAAATCCCTCCCCCGCTACAACAAGGCGAAAGCGAACAGCTTTCGCCTTTTTTTATGCTGTGAGCGACCAACTCCTGACCTAACATTGCACTCAAGACCGTTACAGCCCCTTGAGCAGCATGATCTTTTCCCAGTGATGATCGATCAGGTGCTGTTCTTCGAGCAGGAATTCTGCTCCCCGGGCCGGGTCTGCATTGCGGACGACGCTGAAGCGGTTCTCCTGATAGAGAAACTCCGAGACAGGGAGCGTTGGCTCCTTCGAGTCGATCGTGAACCGTTCGCCCTTAGCCTTGGTAGGATTGTACCTGAACAGCGGCCAGTATCCCGATTGTACTGCATGCTGCTGCTGCGTTACGCCAAATGCCATATCGTACCCATGCGCAATACAGTGGCTATAGGCAATAATGATCGACGGACCCGGAAATGCTTCCGCTTCCTGCAGGACGCGAACAGTATGTACGTCGTTAGCTCCTAAGGCGATCTGCGCAACATAGACATTACCATACGAGATCGCCTGCCAGGCAAGGTCTTTTTTACCGGTTGTCTTGCCCTTGATAGCGAACTTAGCACTCGCACCAAGCGGTGATGCCTTTGAGGCCTGACCGCCGGTATTCGAATATACTTCCGTATCAAGCACAAGGATATTTACGTTCTCGCCTGTTGAAATGACGTGGTCGAGTCCTCCGAACCCGATGTCATAGGCCCAGCCATCTCCGCCGATGATCCATAGCGATCGCTCGGCAAGATCGTTAGCCATCAGCCGCAGCCGTTCGGCCGTTGGCGTATTGATCGTTTCGAGTTTCTTCCTGAGTGCGAGAATACTCTGACGCTGCTCGGCAAGAAATGCTTCGCTGTGGTCGGTATGACGAACAAGTTTTTCGAACAGGTCATGGCCGATCTCGTCACGAAGCGAAACGAGGAGTGTCGTCGCCATTTCTTTCTTCTTGTCGATGGCAAGTTTGATGCCCAGACCGAACTCGGCATTATCTTCGAACAGTGAGTTCGCCCATGCCGGACCGCAGCCTTCTTCGTTCGTCGTCCACGGAGTCGTCGGCAGGTTGCCGCCATAGATCGATGAGCACCCCGTAGCATTGGCGACCACCATCCTATCGCCGAAGAGCTGTGTCAGCAGCTTGAGATACGGCGTCTCGCCGCAACCGGCACATGCGCCGGAGAATTCGAACAGCGGCTCCAGAAGCTGCGTCCCTTTGACCGTGTTGTGATTAACTCGCGTGCGGTCAATATCCGGAATGCCAAGGAAGAACTCCCAATTCTTCATCTCTGCTTCGCGAAGCGGAAGCTGCTCCTGCATATCGATCGCCTTGTGGCCCGTCTGTTCTTTACTTTCGATCGGGCAGACTTCAACACAAAGTCTACAGCCGGTGCAGTCTTCGACAGCAACCTGCAGCGTGTAGGATTCCTGCTCTTTGAAAAACTCCTTACCGATCGGCATGACAGACTTGAACGTCGCCGGTGCGTCTGCGAGGATGCCGCTGTCATACACCTTGCAGCGTATTGCGGCATGCGGACAGACGATAAAACACTTGCCGCATTGCGAACACAGCGCCTCGTCCCAGACCGGGACCTCGTCGGCAATGTTACGCTTCTCATACCGCGTGGTGCCCGAAGGGAAGGTCCCATCGACCGGGAATGCGCTCACAGGAAGTTCGTCGCCGTCGCCGGAAATGATCTTCGATAGAACCGTACGCACAAAATCCGTCGAATCGTCAGAGACGACATGCGCCAAACCATTCACCCCGATCGCACGGTCGGCGTACTGAACTTCATACAAGTGCTCAAGTGCAAGATCGACCGCGGCAAAGTTCTTGTCGAGTACTTTCTGACCCTTGCTGCCGTAGGTCTTTCTAATATGCTTCTTGATCTGCTCGATCGCTTCTTCGCGTGGCAGGATATTACTGATCGCAAAGAAGCAAACCTGCAGGATCGTATTAACTCGCGATCCCATGCCGGTCTCCTGCGCTACCTTCGAAGCATTGATCGCATAGAACTTCAACTTCTTCTCGACGATCTCCCGCTGAATATTTGCCGGAAGCTTGCTCCACAACTCCTCCTGGCTGTAAGGAGCATTGAGCAGGAATGTCGCGCCTTCTTCGGCATGCTTGAGGACGTCGTACTTCTCAAGGTAGTTGAATTGATGGCAGGCAACGAAATTCGCCGAATCGATCAGGTACGTAGATCGGATCGGCTCTTTACCGAAGCGAAGATGCGATACGGTAAGCGATCCCGATTTTTTCGAATCGTATACAAAGTACCCTTGAACGAAATAATCCGTCGAATCACCAATGATCTTGATCGAGTTCTTATTGGCGCTGACCGTCCCATCTGCGCCAAGACCATAGAAGAGGCCGCGGAACAGATGCTGCTTCTCCAAAGAGAAGTGCTTGTCGTACGACAAGCTGGTGAACGTCACATCGTCATTGATGCCGATGGTGAAGTGTTTTTTCGGTTCGGAGCTTTCGAGTTCTTCGAAGATCGCCTTCACCATTGCAGGCGTGAATTCCTTTGATGCAAGACCGTAACGACCGCCGATGATCTCCGGCATGGGATGCTCCCATGCTTCGGAGAATGCTGCAACCACATCCAAATAAAGCGGCTCGCCGATACTTCCCGGCTCCTTCGTCCGGTCGAGTACGGCGATCTTCAACACCGAAGCAGGAACGACACCGATAAGATCGCTGATCGAAAACGGACGGTACAACCGGACCGTGATGACGCCGACCTTCTCGCCCAGGCTATTGAGATGGTCAACCGTCTCGCGAACTGCGGCAGATCCGGATCCCATAATGATGATGATCCTGTCGGCATTCCAGGGACCATGATACTCGAACGGTTGATACTCCCTGCCCGTCATTTCTGCGAGCCGGTTCATCATGGAACGTACGATCTTCGGGACTTCCTGATAGTAGGAATTAACTGCTTCCCGGCTCTGGAAGTAGACATCCGGATTTTGCGCCGTGCCGCGAATGATCGGATGCTCCGGACGCAGTGCCCGCATACGGTGCCCATCGACAAGATCCTCGTTGATCATCGCCGATATTTCTTCGTCGGAAAGCAGAGAAACTTTCGAGAGTTCATGCGAAGTCCGGAAGCCATCGAAAATATTCAGGAAGGGCACTCGCGCACGAAGCGTCGCTGCATGAGCGATCATCGCCATATCCTGCGCTTCCTGTGCATTCGTACCGAACAGCATTGCAAAACCAGTTTGGCGGACGGCCATCACATCGGAATGATCGCCAAAGATCGACAGCGCATGCGTTGCCAATGCACGGGCCGCAATGTGAAAGACCGTCGGCGAAAGTTCGCCGGCGATCTTATACATGTTGGGTATCATCAGAAGCAATCCTTGCGATGATGTGAAGGTCGAGGCCAGTGCTCCGCCCTGCAGTGCACCGTGCAACGCGCCGGCTGCGCCTGCCTCGGATTGCATTTCTATTACCCGCGGGACTTCGCCATAAATATTATGCATTCCATCGGAGGACCACTCGTCGCAGTGCTCACCCATTGTCGACGACGGAGTGATCGGATAAATTGCGCATACCTCACTCGTCTTATGAGCGATCCGCGCTGCGGCCTCATTGCCATCCATGATCTTCGTCAAGGATACTGGTGTCGTCTTTGATGAGTCGGTCTCGGTCTGTGGTACGTTTCCGTGCATAATACGCCCTTACTTTATGTAGATGAAGTGTGTAAAGCAAGCATCATTCCACCGTTGCAGGCAACACCTACGTCTTTGTTAATTTATTGAAAAACAAAGACTTGACAATCGAAAACAAAATAGGAAGATCCTGCGAAGGACAGGATGTTTACCAATAGAGGTTAAATTTTCTTACTTTCGAGGGGGAAAGAGCGACACTTTATGGATGCTTCAGAAAGTATAAGGGGAGGTCGCCAAGATTACACTTTTACGAACCCGCAAAATCCTCAGTTTTTCGCACTTTTATGTGAAATTGCCCGCAACCTGCTTATTTCTTTCAATTTTGCAAGTCAATCTTAAAATGGTATAATAATTGTACCATCCCCAGAAAGTATTTTTGTACACGTTCTAATTGAAACAAGATTTTTTATAGATCTTTGAAAATCGGTCGAGATTTGGAGAGCAGTTTTTATGGGGAGGACTGGTTTCCAAAAATCCTGATTTTCAATTTATTTTCCGACAACAACAACCGACTATCTTCCGACTAGGGCAGAATCTTGGTCCATTCTGCCCCAGTTTTACTAAGCACTGAAGATAGCACAAGTTTAGCGATCTTTGAAAACCGGTCGAGACTCGAGGAACAGTTTTTATGGGGAGGACTGATTTTCGGATTTCCCGGTTTTCAATGTATTTTTCCGACAACAAAACAATCGACTATCTTCCGACACGGAGCAGAATTTTGGTCCATTCTGCTCCGTTTTTTATTTGTAGTAATCTTTGCGCCCTTTGCGTCTTCTTAGCGGTCTTTGCGTGAACCAACCAAGAGCTTAGAGGTTCACGCAAAGTTCGCAAAGAAGACGCAAAGTACGCTAAGGCGAAAGTTCGATGCTATTTCCCTACAGTTTCGGTTACGCTGTTGCTATTAAAATCATATTTTCTCTCTGTCCCCGAATGCATCACCGATATCCGCCCCGTAAACCTCGCTCCGAACATGTGACGTGAGTTGTAGAGCGGCTTCTCGTCGCGGGCAGGATAGAGCTTCGGCAGCGGCGCAGAGAGAATATCAGGATCATGCAGCTTCTGGGCAACAAACTCGTCGGTCGATACACACTCGACATCATATGCCGTATACCCATTCCAGAATGGCAGCCGCATCCGATAGTAGTCTTTATCCTCGGACCATTGCGCAGCCGTCAGTGGGACAATACGCACATAGCAAGAATCAAGCGATACAAGCAAACCTTCCTTCAATCCACCGGAAAGACCACGCGCAACCTTGAACGTCTTCGGAATATAGATATCGACATGCTGATGCTTAATATGCTCGGCAACCTGATTATACTCGACGTGCATCCTGTTTCCTTGCTGTGTGATCTCCTCGTATGGTGAGCCGCCGACCTTCTTATCCGGACTCATGTAGCCTTCCTTTACTGCGCCGATTCGCTCAAGCTGGAATGATGGCTCTTCCGGAAAGAACATGCCAAGCTCGCGCCGATCGCTAAATGGATGCAATCCGAAGATCACGTTATTCCCCTTTGCCGTAGGCACCGTCAGACTCCACGATCGCTGCTGGATCGGCGAGATAAGCCTTCCATCGCATGACCCCAACACATAATTCTTCGTCGCATAAAGATACTTGTACACATCGCTAGGCGTACCATTGGCGTAACGGATCGCCGTCCGCCGACGCTTGATCTCCTGACTCTGGAACGGGTAGGTCTTATCGAGCGCAATGCTGCGAATCACGTCCGGACACGAGAACCTTGCGATCGCAGCGAATGCAACATCCGGCAATACAAATCCCGAAGCATCGCGGAAGTAAAACTCACCGAACGCATTTGCCTCCGCCTTGCGCGTATCGAAGACTGCATCGTTGCCAAGCCGCGAGAATGCGCCGCAGTAATTACCGTTGACGTAATCATGCGCATAATCGGCAAGCATGATCTCCAGCGTCATCGTGAACCGCTTGCGCAGCGTCGCATCCGTCGTATACTCGGCAAGCAGAATGAGCGGGGTAATAAAGTAGTACATGTACCGCGGTGAATCGAACTCCATCATCCCTCGCGACATCGTACTATCAATCCACTCGTTCAGGTACGCCTTCGCTTCGTCATAATTTTCTTTCGATGATTTACCGTTAAACCACTCGGTCCCCGGCTGATTCGGCCACTCCTGCGCCATCAACAGGAACGAGCCATAGTACATCAGGAAATGATTTTCCGTATCGCCGCGATATGGCGTAAATATCTTCCATCCCGTGCGGACACGCTGCTTCTGGTCAGGTGTAAGCTCGGTCTTACAGGCATGATAGAGACCTGCACATCCGTACATCCAGAACATGTCGCCATTCTCACTTGAGAGCAACGAATCGAGCTGACGCTGTGCGTCGGCTGATCTGATACCGGTTTTCAGTCGCGCAGCAACGGTCGCAAAAAGCGGACCCGTATTCAGGTTAGAAATTTTTGTAAGCGCATCCTGTCGCGTAGCAGGACTCTGTGCATAGACCGGATCGCCTACCCACACAGACACCGCTGCAATTGTGACGAATACGTACTGTAGTAAGAATCTATTCATCAATAATCGGGTATGCTCGCACCGTCCAAACCTGAGCGTTCTCTAACCCTGCCGGTTTGGCTACCGCAGTGTAGTCGCTCAAGGTGTAGCGCCATACGCCCTCACCGAGCGTTGCAAGCATTAATATTTTGGAAAATTCACTCATGTCATGAATATTCCGGGGCGCCGAAGGGATCGGCTCGACATTCAGATCGTTGTCGATGATCCACCCACCCTTCGATGACCCAATGATCACATCTCGTCGAAAAATATCTGTTGCCCAGATATCGCCATAGATATCGGGCTCGCGTATGCTCTTGCGGTTCTCGTGATGAATAACGCCACTATCGCCTACAACAACGATGTCGATATTCGGATCCATCGAGAATCCTCGGTACGATGTTTGGTCTGCGATCTGATAATATTCCCAGGAATCGCCCTGTGTCGTCGACCGAAATAGCCCGGCTTCCGTCGTTGCATAAATAAATCCGGTGTTACGCGCATCAAATGCCAGACGCGACACATACCGCTCTCGCAAACCCTCAGAAGCTTCTGACCATTTAAGTCCGCCGTCGATCGAGCGCCAGATCCCTTTCGGCGTTGCAATATAGATCCGCTTTACATCCGCAGGGTCGATGCGGATATCCATGACTTCGGCGATCCGGTGATCGGTCATGACTTTCCAGGTCGTCCCGGCATCGGTCGATTTCATGACACCATTCCCACAGCCAAGATAAATGATAGTGCCGTTCGATCGCAAGTCGACATCGACAGAATAACACTTTACATGTTTCCAGCCAAGCTGTCGCCAGGTACGTGCAGTATCGTCACTGACCCACAGACCTGCACCGAGCGAACTGCCGCCCATCGATGCTCCGGGAACATCGCTTGCTAAGACACTTGCATATAAACGGATATGGCGTCCGGCTATGGCAACAGACGATAGGATGCAAACAGCCAAGATAACGGCAACTACGGGGGAGCTTTTGTTGATCATTTAAAAAGCTTCAACTGTCAAACCATTTCCAAACCGGAACAATGCCGTTGCGCCGGCAATGATCGGTTTCGTCGCAAGTCCGCGCTCGGTAATATGCGCGCCCATCAGATACTTGACGACCAGTTTGACATATTCTGCCCATGCCCAGACGAGAATCCCTCGCGGCGGCAGCGGCGGCGTCGGACGCTCGCCGTAAAACTCACTCCACGCTCCCGAACGTCCTCCCTTTTCGATGAGCCATCGCAACGCACGTTCGGCCTTCGCCTCATTACCACAAAGCGTGTACGCCTCAGCCATCCACATCGTGGCTAACGGCCAGGCGCCCGGAGAATCTGGCTCGCCGGAAATATCGTACCTTCCGTAGCCGCCAGTCTCCCATACTTGCGACCACAGCGACTCGCATTGCTCGATCGTCTTTCGCGCCAGCTCGCTATCACCATCGACGATGCCGTAAAGTATCGGCATCAGTTGTGCAACATCCGGCTCGAGACGATGCACACCCTCAGACCCAAGCGGCATGTTTTTGGGTACAAAATCAGATCCGATCGAAATACCGTCGCGTGATATCTCTGTCTGCAATGTGCCATCGACAAGGCGACGTTTGCGGATGTACCCATCTTCGACGAGTGAATGCGTCGGATGATGAAGCATCGCATGTTCGATCCGCAGAGCAGCTTCACTATAACGATCGGCACTTTCTTCGTCCTTCATCCACTCGGCAAACTCGCTCGCAGCTCGCAAGCCGACGATCGCCATCGTCTGATGCGACACATCAAAGCCGCGACGAATACCGGCCGATGCGCCGCGCTCCCAGATCTCACGTTCGGATACAAGCAATCCCGATTCATGCGCGAACTCATCGCGTAAGAGATAATCGGCTATCGATTTCAGCCGCAGCCAGTTAGTCTCAAGACCAAAGAGTAACTCACCGGACCAATCGTAATACGTTTTCCATGCGTAGAGCAGAAAGCCGTTCGCATCAAGCTCCGATTGCATGCCGCCACGAAATCTGCTTGCCTCAGCAGTTTCGCCGTTATCGTTCGAGAGCCGGCGCGTCGCATGTTCGAGAATCGACGATGCCGTTTCAAAATCTCCGGCATACAGCAACCCTTCGGCAACGGCTGCAGCATCGCGAACCCATTCGAATCCGTATTGCCAGACACTTGCATCGAAGCGACCTGATTCGGCAACGACGCCGCGCAATCCTGTGGTGGCAAGGTTCAACAGTCTTCCGAGATCGGCGCCAAGCTTTCCCGGGATCTCGACCTTCGAACTAAGCTGCCATTGCATCTCCGTATTGAAGACGGCCTTGCTGAACTCATGCGGCTCGTAAAACTTCTGCTCTTTTACCCCGACTTCATAGAGAAGCTGCAATTCCTTTTGCGGAGACTCAAGCAAAAAACTTAAGGTGCGCTCACCGGCGATCGGAGTGATATCCGGCATAAGCCGAATCGTAGAATGCCCTGCCGCTTCGAGACCGCTCGGTGAACTTGCAAAACGACTAAAGAGGAGCGGATTACAGTAAAGCGACGTCTCAACTAAGGCCGTCACCGGCTTTGGGGAAACGATGCGAATGTGACGTAAGAGGAATGGCGAGAATGTCAGGCCGGTAAACTCTTCCCGGATCGCGATGGAATCGTCTTCTCCGGCAAGCCAGGTGACAACGAACTGTGCCTTGCCATTGGTAAAGATCGGCTCAACCTTCAGGTTCTCACGCCGCGGCTCGTAGGTGATGCCATCGATAATGACGCGAAGCTGCGTGCGCTCGAGACCGTACTCGGGATGGTAGAAGTAGGTCCCCCATTTCCGGGGCAGGTGCTGCGGCTCCCAGATCGTAAAACCGAACGGCGTCGCGCCCTCTGCCTGCGACCATTGGATCGCAGCAGTATACTTTCCCGTACCGAAGATGAAGTACTCGGTATCGGGAAGATCGGTACGGAAATCCGGATGAAGCTCCTGCGTCATTGCTGCAAATGTACAAAAGCCCTAGCTGCCAATGCTTGTGATCAGAAAATACAGGCCGATGATCCCTGCGACTCCGACCCAGCACAATGCAAATCCAACAATATCTTCGCGCGTCGGTTTCCAGAATTCCACGTCCGTATGCGGGAAGATCTTGTTGCGCTCAACTAGCTCCGGATCGTCGATCTTCTTCTGCACTTCCCGGCTATCCACAGTCAGATCGGCATGTGCCGGCGTATGGATGCGCGCATAGAACTCCCGGAGCACGCGCTCAGAATTCCGCCGCGTCATCAGACTGACAATAATAAGAATTATGAATGGGAAAATAATATCGAAGATAAACGATGCCGTTGCAAGCCCGGCCTTCGTCATTGTCCGCAGATCGAAGCCAAGCTTATCGATAAGCCAAAGCTGCGGACGAAACATACCTTTCCCCTCGAAACCCGAATTCGGATCTGCAGGATCGACACGAACAACCTGCTCAAAGTAGATCGGCGATGCCGGAATCGTCTGGCCGTCCTCGATACGCTCTTGCGTCATAACGATCAGCGACTCTTCGCGGCGAAGATCTTCGAACGTCGGAACAATATTAGGGATCGCAACCGTCATCACCAGCGAGAGGATCATCTGGATGATCACAGCTTTCGTCGTCAGCCGCCGCCAGAAGTACACGAGCCAGATCGCCGGACCGACGACCGTGCCGATCGAAAGCACATACTTGAACACGACAAAGATATCGTTAACAACATACGCAAACCCAATACCACCTGCAATGACGACAAGAATAACTAAGCGCCCCGCAGCGATCTGCGCCTTATCAGTCGTATGCGGTCGAATCGGCAAGAGAATATTCTTCGTGAATGCTGCAGCCCATTCGATGTTATTGCCTGCCGACATATTCGCCGAGAGTATGGCAGCGATCATAAGGCCGATAAACCCGGCACCGAGCAGATCGCGTGTCATCGTGCCCCAGATATGCGTTGCATCCGAGAGCTGTCCGCCATAGAGACCAAGCGCGATCAGCCCCGTCAGCGCCCAGCCGATCATCATCAGGCGTTTGAGAAATGCGCCCGAGACCATGCCTATACGCGCCGCGCGATCGTCCTTCGCAGCACCGCCCATCGTAAACTGCCGCGGCGCCAGGCCCACAAGATTCACGAATGCCATCACCAGCACAAAATAGAGTGGATACTCGCTTGCCGCTGAAGTGCCGAAAAGCTCGAACATCTTTTGCGGCACATGCTGATGCAATCCTGCGAAACCACCGAGCGCATTGAGACCTAAAGGTATGAGAGCAAGCGAAAGGAAGATGATGAGTACTCCTTGCAACACATCATTGAATGCAGCGGCGAAAAGACCTCCGGCAATGACATACGCCGCAGTGATCAGCCCATAGATAATAAAAAATAATGTAAGATTGAGATACGATATCGAACTCGTGATCTCTCCCTTCTTATCAAGTTCTTTAAGATATGCACGCCGCTCTTTTTCGGCAGGAGTAAATTCCGGCGCACTCTGCTTAGCATCGAGCGCCTTCATCTCGCCAAACATTGCCACCTGTTGCCTCTCGCCTTCCGTGTACTCCGCTGCAGGCTTAACCATGATCGCCTGCACCGTCTTGCCCGTGATCAGATAGCCTAGTGATGAGCCATAGATCGCAGATAGAAGCAAGTAGACGGCAAAAAGTCCGGAAAGAAAGCGCGACTCAAATCTGTGCTGGTAGAGATCGCCCGGACCGACATACCGCGCACGCCGCTGCAACACGGAGCTAAACCAGAAGAACGGAGTAAGAAAGAGAACAAGGTTCTGAAACCAGACACCGGCAAGTCCCTGCCGGTAGATCTCGCGCGTCACGCCTGCAGCCTGATCGGCGCTCGTCATATTGCCGAAGTTGATGACGGCAGTCATGAACTTCCCGAAGCTCCGGTCAGCTTGGAAGAAACTCCCCGACGAGCGGATCTTCCGCTTTGTCCAGATACCGATGGCAATGAGAGCGGCGAAGTACGCTTCGATCACCAGCCAGTCGATGACCGAAAGACCTAACATCAGCGTATCGTTTTCTCCGCGACGATCTGGACTGTGCGGCAATAGAAGCGGCCTTCAGGATGATCGTTCGGATAGAGAAGCTCCCCTTCGCCTACACCGGAGACAAATGCATCAGGCCTTCCGAGGCCACGGCGCGTCGCTTCGGCGCGATCGGCAGAGAGCTTCTTATTATATGCTTCGTCACCGGTACGATCGGTGTAGCCGGTGATCGAGATCTGCGACGTCGGCGAAAGTTTGCTCTTGACAAAATTAATGATCTTCTGATTAGCATCGTTTAACTCCGCCTTATCGAAATCAAAAAGGATCAGGTTATACACATCGACTTCTTTATCTCCGAGCTTCTCCGTCCGCTTCTTCTGTAACGTGATCATCTCTACCGGCAGCGTCGAATGCACGATGCGGTCATTCCCTGTTGAATCGAGCGCCTGCATGCTGATCAGCAATGCATCAGCTGCTTTCGGAATACTCGTCGGTTCGTCGGCGGTGTTCCAGTCGATCTGCTTCGGCACCTTCCCCTTGCCGCCGAATTCCTTGAGCACTCTGCCCTGCTGCGTTACCTTCATCGTCCAGGTGTTGATGCCTTCCGAACTGGTGATATTCGGTTTGAGGCGGATCATCGGCGGATCGGTAACACGAAGAATATCGGTCGCAAAGATCGGCTCGAGGATCTCGGACTTATTCGACCGGATCTCTACCCGGCGGTTCTCGGCGATACCGTCCGGTGTCTTTGGATTCGAAGGCCGCTCCGGAAGATCACGCGCTTCAACCGTGATCCGCGACTCCGCTATTCCCCAGACATCGCGCAAATATTTGACGACCGTCTCTGCACGCTGACGCGACAGCGCCGTCGTTTCCTTACCGCTAGCACCACTATTACATCCGATGATCGTGATCGCTGCATCCGGGATCTGACGCATGCGGTAGCCGACAACATTCAGCATCTCGTAGTATATATCGAGCGTGCCCTTACCGAAAAGGCCGTTGATCGTAAAATTCTTGGTGTCCGATACGCTCATCGTCTTATACCGAACCGGTAATGTACTCTCGCCTTCCTCAAAAAAGATATAGTTCAGCAACGGATGCAAACGCGAGGAGAGAAACTCCTCAACCTTGATCTGTGCTATCGGCATCTCTTTCCCGTTGCGCACACCAAATGCCTGCACATTCGCCGTCAGCGTCATCACCTTCGGAATTTGTCGCTCGTACTGTTCGCGGACCTTCGTTGTAATAATGCGGTTGTTCGGGTCTTCGGTCTCCGTATCGGTCTTCGTCATCTTGACGTAGACCACACGTTCTGATGGCAGACCGGCAACGATGCGCACCGTTGTGTCGCGGATAAGGATCGTATCGGCGATGATCGGCTTCGATTCAAGTTTCGGCCAGTACTTGACCGCGAGCCCGGGACGGATCGCATTCACCTTCCAGTCAAGTCCATCGACTACCTGGGATAACCCATAGAAGTAAAAGACTTCCGGAACGAGAAACATCGTGCGATCGGCATTGAGCGGAAGCTCGTAGCTCACGCCGACAGCGCCCGAGATCGCCAGCGTCGAGGCGTTCGGAATATCGCCGGAATACTCGTTGCGAATGCGCGATTGCGTATCATTACCGTTCGAATCGACGAACGTCCCCGAATTCGCCGGCTGCGACACGACTTCCTGCTGGCTGAAGGCATTCTTCATCAGTGTTGCAAGCCGGAATCCCAAATGCACATGCAGCCCGCTTGTACCCGTCGCATTCCAGCTCACCATCGGCTCTATACCAATCGTCGAAAGCGAGGCATCGACCGTATGCGTGAACGCTCCCTGCTGCGCGACACCGCCAACGATGACCGTCGTCGGCTCTTCGGCTGTGAGCGTCGCATCGTGCGACATGTAACCCAGGCGTAGGTTCAGGAAAAATCTGCTGGTGAGCGGAAGCTCTACAAGCGCACCATAGGCCGGACCTGTACCTGATCCTTCTTCGAAACGCGGACAACAATTGGGCACACCGGGAAGCTGCCGGAAATCAGCCGAATGTTGATTCAGGTCGTACGCGCCGTATAAACCGTATCGAGGCCTCAGCGTCTGTGCTGAAAGCAATACAGGTAATCCTAGCAAGAAGACAAGGACAACTCCGAAAATTCTCATTCTGTGTAAAAAGGGGATGCGCTTAGTCGCAGGGCGAAATTACGAAAATTTCGCTTCCAGCACTCTTCGGACGTGTTATTCCCCTATGATCTTTGCCAGCTCTTTATGCGATATCGTCAGCGCGACCTCATGGTCGATGATCCCCAACTCAAGCAGGCGCTTAATGGCGATCTCTTTTGTCCGCTGCTCGATCTCCTGCAGCGACTCGGTATTGAAAATATGACGCAGCCACTTCGCGCCTTTTGTTAGGTGCGTCCGCTCATCGGCATGCACGTAATCGAAGACCATCCCGGGAATCCGGTCGCCACGCGAATACGCATCGCGCGAGAACCGCAAGACTTCCTGCACGATATTAGCCTCGCCGAAAAGATTGATCTCCGCAAGCGAATACTCCGGCGGCATTGGTGTCCGGACCTTGATACCCAGAAGACGATTCGCCAGATCGAAC
>JANWLI010000033.1 GCA_025450975.1 Candidatus Kapaibacterium sp.
GCATCTTCCCCAGCGCTGATGAAATCGGTAAAACCGAAACGCGCTCAGCTGACAAACAAGACCAATCATGGAGGACAGGAATACTTTAAGATTGAGCTTGAAAATATTCTCGTCAGCAGCGTTCAGCCATCATCGTCTGGTGGGGACCGTCCAATGGAATCACTGTCGCTGAACTTTACAAAGATCACCTACCGGTAATACGGCAGAACATTGTAGAGATAAAAAAGGGCACGATATGTGCCCTTTTTTTATGACTTACTTATGAAGGTTGCTGAGCTTTCGGATAGTGGCTTACAACCCACTGTTTGAAATTTTCATTTGCCTTCGAGAAATCGCCGTTCGAAAAAGAGGCAATATGCTCGCGGCCGTGGATCACTTCGATTGTCGCGTCGAGCTTCACGCTAGATGGCGGCGCCTCGCGCTTTTTCGCCTCGTCACGCAGACGATGTGCTTCCGCGATGGCATCGTCAGCCGAGCGTGTCGCATGCGCTACAAGAGCATCGGCACTAAATGGCTTGCCGGTTAGACGCTTTACCAGTTCAAAGAACGGCTCAGAGTATCCCCACTTCCAGTAACCGTTTTCCAATTCCGGACCGATGGCTGGATTATCGGTAATGTAACCGTACTTCTCAAAGAAATACTTACGCGTCTGATGCACTGCCATCTCGGCAAGTACATAGCCATGATAGTATGCACTCGACTCGCCTGCAAGAATATGCGGCACGGCTAAGATAGGCCGGGGCGAAGCAGGCATCATATTCATTCTCTTTTCGAGGTCTGCGATCATCGTCTGAATCTTCGCAGGCGTCAGGTCTGCGTCGCTCGCTTCGTAAAACCACTTTTCGGCATAACACACACCCAGCATCGAGCGAACCATCATCGCAATGAACGGCTGCTCGTCATGATGATGCTGTTCGATCAGCTCCATCGGCATCGTCTGACCGCTGGCATTCGAAGCATAGCGCGTCAGCCAATCGGAATCCGTAAGCAGTGCATCGAGGAACATCGACTGTGTCTCGGCATAGGCAACCGATGTCGGCGCAAACTCCTGGCCGTAACACGGCGCATTCATCTGCACGTTTGCAAAGTGCGCAGCATGTCCGCCTTCATGGAAAAGCGTGTTGAGCGCCTCGCCGCCTGAGCCAACACGGTTCGGGATTGCATTGGCCGTAAAATTAATCGTTGCCGGCACCCACGAACCGTTCTTATACCATGATGGTACAGGTCCATGCATAAAGCCATTCTCGTACTTCCCTTTGCGATCGACGAGATCAAGCGTCAGCTTTGCACCGCGATACCGAATGCCCATCGCCGCAAACGAATACACCCAGCACTCCAAGCCATTAGCGAACGGCAGATACGGATCTTTTTTTCCTTCGATATCGCCGGCACGGTAGTACTTGAAGTTCCATGGCTGCTGTGCACCATCACCACGCTCCTTGACAAATGCATCGACAGCGCGTTTATTCGCATCACGTGTCCGAACTTCAAGATCGTCGAGCAGCTTGAAGAGCTCTTTCTTTGACATGCCCTCGGTTCGTTGCACTTTGTAGTCATAGTAATCTTCGTAGCCTTGCGTGCGTGCAAGCTTATTGCGTTCTTTGATGATCTCGATGAAGCCGTTCTCAAGAATGAACGGTCCGATACTCAGCAGTGCTTCGTACGCAGCTTTGCGTATCGCTTCATCTTCTTCAGAGAGTAGCATGTTGCTCAGCTCGTTCGTCGATGCGGCGATCTTCTCACCGGTCTTCGGATGAATATATCCCAGGCCCATGCCGCCACGCTTAAGCTGCATCTCGCCTTCAAGCTCGACAATGTGCTCTGCGATCTGCTTCGCCTTCTCGTCTTCGATCACGTTCGCTTCGAAGAACGCCTTCCACCCGGCATGCGCCACGCGTTCATCTTCGGATAGTGCAGCAGTCTCATACGACCTGAGCTCGGCGAGTTTGGTCGCGTCCTGCGCAAAGCGGTTAAACGCGATCTCCGTTTCCGTGTGCTGGTGTTGAATGGCGGTGACATCATCGGCAAGCCCCATCTTCGCCTTCCAGAAGAGGTCTTCTTTTGTCGTATGGAGCTTGAGGAATTCGTTATTAAGTTCTTCGAGGTATATTGAAAAGCTTTTCATGTTCGTCTTACCAGCCGTTTCGTCTGGCTAATTGATTGATATGTTCAAAATGATGCTCACCATGCCATGCGTAGTTGGCAAGGATTTCGTCAAGGGGAAAGGTTCGTTCATGCTCGGGGTGATAGAACGTCCGCAGGAAATCTTCGGGTTTCATCTGTCGCAACATAGCTGTCCATCGCAAATGCAGCGCTTCGAGCAGGGTCAATGAAACAGCAACATCCAACCCTTTACCATCGGGAAGCTCCGCCCAGGAAGCCTCGTCATACGGACGAATCGTCGGATTCACCTCCGTCAGCGCAAACTTGAAGCGGATGTAGGCGTTGACATGGCTATCGACAAGATGATGCACGACCTGCCGGGCCGTCCAGCCGTCAGTCCGGTATTGTGTTGCAAGTTGTTCTTCGGTTAATCCGGAAACAAGCTCGCGAAGCTTGCCGGGCAGCACTTCGATGCGAGTGATGTTAGTGTCGCGATCTTCTGCCGTATAGCTCTTGCCATACGTAAATCGTCCGATCGGAAACCGCAATTGTTCTAGCCCGTCATCCATCGTCATGTAAAAAGTTGTGGTGAATACTTTGATGCCTCATGCTCAAGTAACCATTCCTTGCGCCACAAGCCGCCGGCGTAGCCTGTCAGCGATCCGTCCGAGCCGATGACCCGATGACACGGGATCACGATAGCGATCGGATTGCGCGCATTCGCACTGCCTACTGCCCTGATCATCTTTGCACTGCCTACTGCATTCGCAATATCATTATATGTTCGTTTCTTGCCGAATGGGATCTTCACAAGTTCATTCCATACCATCTGCTGGAACATCGTCCCCTGCGGCGCTAGCGGAATCGTAAAATCCGTACGCTCACCGTGAAAGTATTCGCGCAGCTCTGCCCGCGATTCGATCGCAAGCGGATGATCGGCAAAGAGCGACACATCCATCGTCTCGGTGAAGAGGATACTGTCGATGCCATCGTCCGATCCGGTGATCTTCAGAATGCCGACGGGCGATTGTTCATATGTAACGAATCCGATCAATGGTAGGCAAAGTACAAGGCGTTCTTACCGATAGAAAGCCAATTTGTTTCTCCGCGCCATGGCGCTTGTGGCGTTTCAAATCGCAGGAATGTGAAGTCGGTCGACGATCCCGTGCGCCAGTAGTCGCAACATCCCTGCCTGTTTTTTCTGAACCCCAGAACATCGAAGAGCGTGCGGAAGCGCGCCTCAACATCTTCGCTTGCTCCGAGAATAACCCAATCGATCCGATAGTATCCGCGCTGATGGTCGATAAAACTGTCCTGGAGCGTATCGGATGTAAAAATAATGACAAGCGGCGCGGTCGAGTCGATGGCAAAACCTCGGGCCGGATCGGATGAATCCGCTAAAACGACGCTGATCCCCGCAGCTTCTACCTGCAATCGTACACTATCGACATTCGCAACAACAAACCGAAGCTCTGAGACAAACGGGCGTCCGAGAGCATTGAGCGCATCCCATCTCCACCCTCGCAGCAACGACGGCGTCTCAAAAACAAGCGAGGTTTGGTTAGGAAATACTACTTGATCGGCAAGCAATCCGACCGGGTCGCGCTCAAGCGGCTGAACACTAAACCCCTGTTTCGTATATGACCGAGCCATCGAATCGAGGTCGTCAGTCACCATCACAATGGACTGAAGTTTCGCGGATTGGGCGAACGAAAGTTCAGGATAAATTATAACAAAAAAATATGTAATTACGAAAATGATTGCCTTTATTCTATGACTTATATGGCCAATCATCGCACAATTAATATATGTTTTATCAACCTGATATCTGTACACTTAGAGTAAATAATGGCACTATTAATACCCCTTGATGGTTAAACTATCCGTCGCATGGTTTACCATTCCACCCAATACAGTCGCCTCAGCGCGAATAACCATCTAAGTTTCACGAATTCAACGTATTACCTCATTTTTAAAGAAAGGGATAGCCCATGAGAATGGTGTCGAAAGAAAAGGAACTTGTACCAGGTACTGAAGAGCCCTCAATTAAGATCGCTACGCCACTTTCACGTCTCCAGGTTTCGTCCGTACAGGAACTCCTGCGTGATACCGGCTGGAAGTACAGCGACAAATTCCATGGAAATGTCACCGCTTCGAGCATTCGTCCGACCTTCAAAGTTACGCTCTTTCATGCGAAAGTAGGCCTGAAGCGCAGCGAAGTCATCGACAAGCTCAAAAAATCCGTCGGTCCGGTCAAGATCGAACGGTAACCTGAACCAGAACTTAGAGTAAAAACCTGAACATCGTGACGATGTCAGGTTTTTTTTTGTTCCCAACCGTATTTTAGGGAGATAGGACGGTCAGTCCGTACACTCTGTGGCAAAAACCATCGCGGTAAAAGAGAAGAAAGAAAGACTCTACCGTTCGCTCATCCGCGGATCGAGTCTGCGCGTGGCGCTGCAGCTTATCGGCGGCTTCGCGTTCTTTGCCATTGTGATGGTCATCGACCTTATCGCCCATTCCGTCAAATCGTATCAAGGGATGGTTCTCGATATCGTACGGCTTGGTCTGCACTTCGGCGGCGTCTATCTCTGGTCACGAGCATTCGGTCCGTTCTTTCCGCGCTTGAGCGAACTTGCCAGGGGCAGCGGAAAACCCGAAACGAACACCGTCCCGATCCGCTCGATGCAGATCTTCGTTATCGCCTTAGTCGTTGCAGTTGCAACCTCCTTACTGCCTGGTCTTTTCATACTTAACGTACAGGAAAATCCCTATGGACCGAAAACGGCAAATGTTGTCCTGAGCTTCAACCTGCTCTCTATCACATGGGCGTTCTGCGCATCGATCCTGCTCGTCGGATTTTCTAAGCTCGTCTACCTCTGGCAACGCACGCGCGAAGTACGCAAACGACTCTATACATGGCTTGCCATCCTTGCATCGTACGTCATCTTCCGTTACATGATCGATGAAGCGATCATCGAAAGTGACACGATCACCGATATCATTGCGTATTCGCTCGTCGCCTTAGTATTCTTTGGTACGCTCTTCCTCTGGTTTCGTATCCCGTGGATCCCGCACATCACGAAGCGCTCCAAGCAGCGTATCATTTTCTACAGCGGCCTTGCAGGGGCGTTGAGCATTTCCGGAGCGCTCGTGTTCGAGGGCGAGCAAGTCAGCTCCATTTTCCACTGGTATTCACCGTTCCTTCAGGAATGCGTACTCATGCTGTTTATTGCACTCGCAGCATACTTCGGCCTGATCTTTTTTAACGCGCTCTTCACACTTTCGTCGACAGAGCTTGTCGAACGCAGAGCCGCAGAAGTAGAATCGCTGACGAAACTCACGCGCTTCAGTTCAGACGTACTTACCTCCGAGTTGCTGCTCGATATTCCAAAACTCACCTCAGAGATCGCCACCCTTGCCAAAGAAGCGACAAAAGCTGATGCGGCATGGATCGAGCTCAGCACGCCGCGATCGGAAAAAGATGCAGGCATTCCCTTCCGCTCCTACATTGGCATCGACCAGCCACTTGCATACCTACTTTCCGAACAGCCGCTCACAAGCCGCGACCGTCATTTACAGGGACTCATTCTTTCTGCGGAAGTATCGGAAAAACTCAAGCCCGTAGTAGCAAGCACCGTCTACATTTCCGATGGCGCAGTTCCGGCTCATGCGACCGGTTGGTGGAGCGTCATCGGCATGCCGCTCATCAACAAGGGCTATGCACGTGGCGCGATCTTTGTCGCCAAACAGCATGAGTTCGGATTCGACAATGAAGACGTCGTCGTTCTCACAGCCTTCACCGACGTTGCATCGCTTGCCGTCGATACGGCACGTCTGCTTTCCGATTCGATCGAAAAACAAAAATTTGACGGCGAGCTTCGTGCAGCCCGTGCGATGCAACAGAGCCTGTTGCCCGCCGTCGTCCCGGAAATTCCGGGTTTTGAGGTAAGTGCTATCAGCATTCCTGCCTATGAAGTGGGCGGCGACTATTACGATTTCTCTAACCTCTACGACGGTGCGCCGATCGCACTTATCGGCGACGTCTCCGGCAAAGGCATCTCTGCATCGATCTTCATGGCCGAGACGAAAGGCATTGCACAGGGGCTTGCACCACTTGTCAGAAGCGGGAAAGAACTACTGATCGGTGTGAACGACACGCTCATGCGCAACCTCCAGCGCGATGCAACACATCGTTCGTTCGTCACGCTCGCTGCCGTCTCATTCCATCGCGACCTCGTTAAGTATACACGTGCAGGCCACACCCCGCTCCTGCACTTCAGCAACGATGGCCAGTACCGCTACTTCCAGCCGAAAGGTATGGGCATCGGCTTCGTCAGGAAAGAGATCTTTAATAACGTGCTCGAAGAGCAGGAATTTTCGCTTGAGAAAGGTGACGTCATCGTCATGTTCTCCGACGGGATTACGGAAGTGCGCGATGCGAACAATGTCGAACTTGGCTACCAGCGATTCGCCGAGATCGTACGTGCATCTCGCTTCGAGCCCGACGTGCAGAAAATGACGGATCGCATCTTACGCGACGTCTTGCTCTATGCAGGAGCAATGGCGTTTTCCGATGACGCGACATTCGTCATCGTCAGGCGCCTCTAACAAGTTTTATACTAGTAAGGAATACGATTATGGCTCAAGGATCACGGTTCGCAACAACAGTAACGGATACTCCGCAAGGCGTGCTCGTCATTGCGCTTGCCGGTCAGCTCGATGCGCACACTGCGCCAGATTTCGAGCGTCTGCTCGAAAAGACCATCCGCGAGGACACGCGGACGAAGATCGTTCTCGATTTTGAACCGCTCGAGTACATTGCCAGCGCCGGTCTCGGAGTACTGATGGGCTTCATCGAGGAAGTGCGCGAACAGGGTGGCGACATCAAGTTCGGGGCTGTCCCGGAAAAGATCTACCATGTCCTTGACCTACTCGGATTCCCGATCGTTTTTCAGATCGCACCAACCGTTGATGAAGCCAGAGGGATGTTCGCTTCGTGAGCAAAAAGAATCGCATAGAACGCATTTTCCCGGCAACGACAAGCATCCTCGCCGAACTGCGCGAGTTTGTCGCGCGCGAAGGTGCGCGATTCGGCCTCGATCACCTGGCACTGCATAACCTCGCGCTTGCCATCGACGAAGCGGCAACCAATATCATCGAGCATGTACTCCCCCGCAGGGCTTCGCAGATCATGTGTGCCTGCTCCGATACACCGAACCATAAACAGGTCGTCTACGAGATCTCCTGGGAAGCAGAAGAAGCCTACCGGCCCGACCCTGTGCCGAGCAGCGCAGAAATTCGCCGGCGCGTCGAAGAGCGGACTCCGGGCGGTCTTGGCGTATATTTGATTCACGCCCTTGTAGACGAGATCGAATATGATTATCGCAACGGTCGCTGCATCATCCGCCTAAAAAAGCGAAAGAACGTGTAACATGAGGCGGTTTTGATTGTTTATTCACTATTGACACCCTAAGACTTTATCCGATGAAAACGCTTCTACTAACGGTCACTCTGTGTCTTTTTGCCTCCGCCAGCTTTTCTCAGGAGCCATTCTGGGAGTGGCAAAATCCAAAGCCGCAAGGCAGTGAACTCGAAGATGTCGTGATGCTCAGCCCGACGACCTACCTTGCAATCGGCGATGGCGGACTCGTGATCAAGACAACTGATGATGGCGTGAGCTGGACCTTCCGTACCCTGGCCATACGTGCGAACGAGACGCTGACGTCGATCGCATTTTCGCCCGATAAAATGCATGGCATTACCACTTCAAATGTCGGCGATATCTTTTATACCAGCAATCAGGGGGAATCTTGGACAAAGACTCCTAAGATCGTTACTGCATCGCTTAAAGATGTCTGTTATGCCAATGAGCGCCTGGCAATCACTGTCGGTCTCAATGGCACGATCCTCAGCTCCAACGATTCTGGGAAAACCTGGGGTCTGGCGACCTTGGAAGGCACCAACCATTTTCATAGCGTCAACTTTGTAGACTCCAATCATGGATTTATCTCCGGTCGCTATGGGGCAATGTACCGCACGGGCGTCGATGGCAAATCATGGGTGAAGCAAGACTTCCCATTCGGTAATATTCTTTATAGTATCGATCATCTCGATCCACAACATATGATCGTCGGAGGCGAAGCAAGCGATATCTTTCTTTCCAACGATAGCGGAAGAACGTGGGTCAAGCAAACGCTGCCGATCACGACATCGAATGTTTGGAGTGTAGTACGCACAACAAAAGAACGTGCATTCGCAACCGATGAAGCCTTTGGGCTTCTGGCGACATTCAATGAAGGCGCTACCTGGGACTTCATCTTCAAAGACGCGCGGAAAGAATTTCTGAAAGCGCTGTCCTTCGCCGATGCGAAGCACGGTGTCTGCGTCGGCTCGAAAGGCATCATTCTCCGCACCAACGACAGTGGTTCAACGTGGTTCTCGCTCTTTGAGCGCATTCCGGAAACCTCGACACTCCGTGGTATCTTCAGCTTCGATCACAACACCACTGTTTGCGTTGGTACAAATATCCTGCGATCAACAAACGCCGGCAAAAACTGGACACCCATTACAAGCCCGGTCTACCACGTCCTCCGCGCTGTTGATTTTCCGAGCAATACCGGCTACGCTGTAGGAGATAGCGGCGTCGTCGTCCGGTCAACCGATCAAGGTATCACATGGACCCGTTTGCAAACGCCATTCGCCACTGCCCTTTCTGCTGTCGATTTCCTCGACAACCAACATGGAGTCGTCCTCGGAATGGATCGCGAAGTTTCGATCACCTCCGATGGCGGGACTACGTGGTTCACCCAGAAGATCTTAAATACCACATATGATTTTACGAGCGTCGCATACCTTTCGCCCACAAAGATCGTTTTGATAGGATACGAAAGCAATCAGATCGGACAGAATGCGCTCACGCTGCATTCAAGCGATAACGGAAAGACTTGGGAGCCAATACTTGCAGGACTTACCGGCTTCCTACCAATCTCTGGATCGTTTGCCGATACACTCCATGGATATATGGTCGGCTCTCCGGGTGCCGGCTCTGACGATGAGCCCGTTGCAGCATTCACAACAGACGGAGGCAGCACGTGGACACGGGGCACGATCGATGTGACCCCGCAAGGATCTGCGCTGTTTTCCGTGTCTGCCGCAGATAGAAAACGCGCTACTGCCGTTGGCGGACTCGGCAACTCTGTTCACACGACCGATGGCGGCCAAACATGGAATCAGATTGAGACCAATACCCGTGGCCATCTCTGGGCCGTTCATCATGGCAGCCTACAAGCTGCAACGGCTGTCGGATACAGGGCAACAATCCTTCGCCTGACAACCTTCGATCAGCCACTGGCAGTCGAGAATCCGGTCGCCTCGGCAACGGCGAAGATCATATGCTCGATCTATCCCAATCCGGCAATGACGATCTCTACCATTGACCTGGCCATTGAATCCCCCGATGTCCTTACGCTCGAATTGCTTACTGTCGAAGGGCAGCTCGTAGCAACGATCTATGATGGCTTCATTGATGCCGGCTCGTATACGCTCGATGCCGAAGTCGCTAAACTGGCAGCAGGCACCTATATTCTGAGCGCCCGGACATCCGGACAGGCCGAGCATCATAAGATCGTTGTAGCCCGATAATCGCGTCTTACGAACCGGCATTCGAGGCCAGGTGTTATATTTGCGCTTTACAGATTCACTCGAGAAAGATAGTGTCACACGATAGCGGAAAATCGGCGCTCGAGCGTCATAATGAGGAGATGAAGGTCGGCCCGTTTGCGCGCTGGCTCTTTGGCGGTCAAGGTGCCACCCAACTTCCTGATCCTTCACATGCTCCTGTGGCTCAGAGCCATGGGCATGAGCACGAGCATGCAGAAGTATCTGAGGCTTTTAAAGGTTTTTTCAAAGATCAGCCGCTTTCGACGGACGCCGAGTACCAGAAGATTCGCAAAGACCGCAGCGTCCAGGCCAATATTGCCGATCTTAACATTCCGGCGGGCTACGTACCAGTTACCTTCATGGAAGACGATGTCATCGTCGTCGCCGAAAAGGGAGCGAACCTTCGCAAGATCTGTCTCGAGAATAATATCCCGCTTTATTCCGATGTCGCAAAGCTGATCAACTGTCGCGGCCTCGGGCTCTGCACAACCTGCCGCGTACAGGCAGACCCGAATGAGTCGCTCTCGCCGCCAACCGGCATGGAGAAAGTCCACCTGATCCGCGACAATCCGAAGTACCGTCTGGCCTGCCAGTGCTCGGTCGAGGGGCCGGTAAAGGTCAGCACAAAGCCAGCACGTGAATACGGCATGGTGCTTCGCCACTTCGTCCGCAATGCAACGCTCTTCGGCGTATTCTCCGTGATCATGCTGCTTTTAGTGCTCGTGATCGGTTTCGATATCGTCGGCGTCTGGTTCTAACATTCTCTGACGAAACGACTTTGAAGGCGGTCTCGGGATCGCCTTTTTTATTGAAGGCGCGTGGATAACTTTCTTCGCGTAGCAGGCGTTACGTACGGGCTTCGGTCTCGTAGTTCAGATGGATAGAACGTCAGTTTCCTAAACTGAATGTCGCAGGTTCAAGTCCTGCCGAGACCACTACACAGAAATCAGAAACCTACGTGAACAGAAAGATCTCACATTTAGGAATCGCCGTCAAAGACCTTGCCGCTTCCGAACAGCTCTTCCGGAAATTGCTCGGTGCCGAAGACGTCCATCACGAAGAAGTTGACGATCAGGGAGTCCGGATCGCTTCGTTCAAGGTTGGCGAGAGCATCATCGAACTTACCGAAGCGACACGTCCGGATTCTGCCATCGCAAAATTCATCGACAAACGTGGCGAAGGGATTCACCATATCGCGATCGAAGTTGACGACGTCGCATCGGAGTTAACACGGCTCAAGTCAGAGGGCATTCAACTCATCGACGAAACGCCCAAGCAGGGAGCACATGAGATGATGATCGCTTTCCTCCATCCTAAATCGACGAACGGCGTTCTCGTCGAGCTTTGCCAGCGGGGGTAAACGTTCGGTCCGAATGACTGTTAGCAGAAGATAAATAGTTTTTCCAGCGTGACCGTAGTACGACGAACACTAACCACAGCCCTCCTCGCATGCTTGTACGGCGTGGTGTTCGTATCTATATCTTCAGCACAAATTCGTGACACAACCTATCGCGACTCACTGATTCGACGTATTGTAACATCGAAAGTCGATCCGTTGGCAGTGGCGATCGAAGGGGCATTCTTCGCAAACAACATTTCTCAAGGCACGCTCCCTGCCCCACTCTCGACAGGCTGCGACACCTTTCACGTTGCTTCAAGCTCTGGTACCGCGTTCTCTGCACTCGTAACGATTCCACTTACCGCCGACTTCTACCTCGCACCCTTTCTTTCGTATCGCGGCCTTACAAACGAACACACCTGGGGAGAATTCTTTACCGATACCGTTCGCACTAACGGTGACAGCCTCATTCGGACAACCGTCCCGTTCGAGCATCGTATCACTGCTCCAACAAAGGCACTTGGCCTCGGCCTATCGCTCGGTGCACGTTTTCTTGGAAAGATGTTCGGCGAACTTGGATTTGAGCTGCTCTCGATCACCGACCAGTCATTCGAAAAACATCTTCAACCAACCGGACCGGGCGGTTTTACCGACGGCTCACGCGACAGCCTTGAAGCATCGGGCGAACTGCCTAACGCAAGCAGTATCCTGCCGGCCATTCGCGCAACACTCGGTGCGGAATTTCCCCTATCGTCGCGCCTCTTCGCATCACCGGTGGTCGCTGCGCATATCCCACTTGCCGGCATCACACCGTACTGGCATATGACCGGCTTTGGCGGAGGCATCCGTTTGCGTTATCTCTTCGATGCACCGGAAAAGACAGAAGAAGTGATCGATACCGTGCGTGTCCAACAGATTGTCGAGCGTCCGCAGCCCCGACCAAAACTTACCGCCGAGATCCGCGCCGTCGGCATCACCCCTGACGGCAAAGAAGAAGAGGTGATCCGTCTCGATGTCGAAGAGGTCAAAGCCCGCGTCGCCTTCCCGATGCTCAATTACATTTTCTTTGACGAAGGCTCTGCGACGATCGCATCGCGCTACCAGCAATTTCCTACTGCCGACGATGCACGAGCATACTTCAAAGGGACCAACGACCGCAGAAGCGAAAAGCTACCCAACCTTTACTTGGAATCGCTGAACATCATCGGTGCGCGTCTTTCGGCAAATCCGGCTGCGCGTATCACACTCGTCGGCAGTACGTCGAACTCCGGTGCTGAACGCAATGCACTCGATCTTGCACAACGCCGTGCCGAAACCATCAGGCAGTATCTCATACGCATCTGGAATATTGCTCCGGACCGCATCAAAACACAGGCACGCTTACTTCCGGATAAACCAAGTCCTTCGACGATCGCACAGGGCGAACAAGAAAATCGCCGCGTCGAGATCATTGCATCAGAC
>JANWLI010000034.1 GCA_025450975.1 Candidatus Kapaibacterium sp.
ACCTAATTTTACAGAGTCGGCTCTATTTGCGGGAAATAGTGGGCCGCCACTTCATAATTGGCTCCTTGTTCGCGCATGGTCAGCGCTCCGGAAAGGCAAAAAGCTAGTTGGTCGCGGAGCTTAGCGAGTTGGATGCCGTGATAATCAGGAGGGTATTCCGAGAGTTTTTCGAGCGATTTCGTGTACTGGCTGATGGCGCCCGTCGTATTGCCGTTGGTGAGGTGGTAGCAGCCGACAGCGGCCTGGATCATGCCCTGGAGGAAGCGCCGGCGCTGGCCCCGCTCGTCGTGCCAGAGCTCTTCCCAGACGTCGTGGCAGTCGAAAAACTCCTTTGTATTAAAGAGCTCGATGCCGCGTCTGAACTCATCGTCAAAAGCCCGTTCCTCTTCGGTCATGGTAATGCGGGGAACAGTCTCGCCGTACCTTCGGTTTTTCATGCCCTCTCATGTAAAGAGGGGCCTATAGCTCAGTTGGTTAGAGCGTCCGCCTGATAAGCGGGAGGTCAGTGGTTCAACTCCACTTAGGCCCACGGGGAACAAGTCAAAAGGTAAAAGTCAAAAGTCAAAAACTTTTAACTTCTTACTTTTGACTTTTGACTTAAAACCGGGCCCTTAGCTCATCTGGTAGAGCGACTGATTTGCATTCAGTAGGTGAGGAGTTCGACTCTCCTAGGGTCCACAACATGCTAACATACTGCGTCGCCGTAACGGCGACGCAGTCGTTTTATGGCCTCACCAACGTCTACAAACACTTTTATCCTCTTCCTGCGCGGGATCAATGTCGGCGGCAATAAGAAAGTCCCGATGGCCGATCTGAAGAAACTCCTCGTCTCGCTCGGCTTCCAAAACGTCAAAACCTACCTGGCTTCAGGGAATGCATCCTTTGAGGCGGAGAAGAAGCCAACAGCAGCTGAGATCGAACGCCAGATCGAAAGAACATTTGGCTTTTCCGTTGATACGGTTATCCGGACTTTACCAGACCTACACAAAATTCGCAAGTCAGACCCGTTCGCCAATATCGATGTGACCAACGAGATCAGACTCTACGTAACCTTCCTTGCCGACAAGCCGGCGTCTTCGTTACCGATCCCATATACGTCTGCAGACAAATCTTTCCGGATCCTCTCGGTGACAAAAAGTGAAGTATATAGTGTCCTCGATCTTGCGATCGCACATACTCCCGATGCCATGAATATTCTCGAGAAATCATACGGGAAAAAGATCACAACAAGAAATTGGAACACGATCCTGAAAATTATTGATAGCTTAGTATCTTACATGCAACGACTAACCCTACTACTGCTCCTGGCCGCATGCATCGCAATTGGCTGCGACTCTGATACTACTCCTGCCGATCCCGAGGAATCGCTTTCGCTCACGATCTCCGGATTCAAACCATCCCGGCCGAACGAGATCTATGCACTCTGGATAGAATTCCCGGCAGCAAAAGCCGCTACAAAACATAGCCCGCAACATGGCGAATCTGTCTATAGACTCGTTTCAACCTTCGACGTAACAACTAACGGTGATCTGCTCGGACTCGACGTGTCGAACCTTGCAGAAAAGCTCGGCGTAAGCCTTGAACTGGCCAAGCACGGACTTATCAGCATCGAAAAGAAGGATTCGATCGGCCCCGAGCCGAACATTGAGTTTCTCGTAGGCGAGGTAGTTGGCACGGCAACGACAGGAAATGCCACATTAAAGCATGACCATCAGGAAGGGGTTGCCTATCCCCTGCAAACGCTGAGTGCCGAGGCTACACTGGCTTCTCCGGCTAGTGCACCCGATGACTACAAAGGTGAAGTCTATCTGATGAGGGCAACCGACCCCGCCATTCCACAGGCGAGCATTGTCGGGCTAATACCACTGCCATCAAAATGGCGGTATGCCCTTTGGGCGATCGACTCCACCACGCGCTCGCTTCCACCCTTCAATATTTTCTACGGATATTTTTCGCAGGTCGCACAGGCAGACTCGAACCCTGACGATAATCGCTTCTCATTCCCCGGAGGCAGATACCCCGCAGCGACAAGCGAAGCAGTCTACCCACTGATCTCAGGAAACATTACGCTCATGGTCTCGCTTGAGCCGAACTTTGGCTACTCTCGACCCACGGTGCCATTCGGAGCAATTGTACTTGAAACGAAGATCCCTGCTGATCAAGCAGCGTTTACTCCGTTTACACTCGAGAATACTGCCCTTAAGCTTCCGCAGGCAACCTTGATCCTCGATCGCTAGTGATAAAGTCTCTACTCTATATATGCTGTCTTCTCTTCTTAGTCTCGTGCGAGAATTCTGCGACCAATAGTATTCCGACTACTGCCCGCAACTTCCCGCGAGAGGTCTCAACGATCATCCAGGCAAATTGTCTTGGCGCTAACTGTCATTCACAGCCGACGCGACTCAATGACAGCCTCGTCCTTGCTTCCTGGGAAGACCTTCTTCGCGGCAGCACAAAGCTCAACGATGTAATTCCCTTCCATGCACGCTTGAGTCAGCTCTTTCTGCATGTCAATACGGATCCGACGATCGCGCAGCTTGCATTCCCGATAATGCCTCTATCGCGCAATCCATTATCAACAAATGACCAACATTCGATCTTTGATTGGATCGAAGCCGGAGCCCCTGCAAGCGATGGTCGCATCCCATACTCCGAGGTAACTAAAAAGATCTATGTCGTAAATCAAGGCGCCGACTACATTACGCAGGTCGATGCCGAGAGTAAGCGACTCATTGGGGCGGTCAAACTTCCCAAAGGATTTATGCCCGGAGCTATTGCATTCTCCAAGGATAAGCAATCCTACTTTGCTGCATCGACCACAGGTAATGGCACGGTAAAGAGATTTAGTCTTTCTGGAAAAGAGAGTCAAGCCGAATTTGAATCGCACCTGAACCCGTCAGAAATACTGCTTGTACCAAATAGAGCAAAAGGATATCTGTCGAACTACCCTTCGGCAACACCGTCACGTATCGGCGTCTTCGATCCGACTGCGATGACATTGCTACGATACATCGACACGAACATCATCGTCGGCCCGCGATCGTTTGCCTTGACATCGAATAACCGGTTTCTTTATGTAGCGGGTTTTCAGTCGGATAACATCTTGCGCATTGATGCAAACAATGACTCCGTCGTCGCCAATCTTCTCATGGGCATTGATGTGCCCTCTCCTGTCCCCGATTCATACTCAAGAAAGTATGGTCCGTACGACATTACACTTTCGAAAGACGAGAGCAAGCTCTTCGTGACGTGTATCGAAACACAGGAGATCAAAGTCTTCGATCTGACTACCGATGCTATTATCGCCACAATTCCAACACAACTCTTCCCTTACGGCATCGCACTGACCCCGAATGGATCTGAACTCTGGGTCGCAAATACCGGGTCAAATTCGATCAGCATCATCGATGCAGCAAGTCACCAGGTGCTCACCGTCCTCGATACGATCACTGCCCAGCCGATGGACTTCTCCTTCTCCCCGGATGGAAATCATGTGTACGTCGCGTGCCAGGGCTTAACAGGGAGTTCTCATCACGCAGGTGGCCCGCCGCCATCGTCACTCGTCATCATTGATCGCATAACCCGTAAGATGATCGCTACTATTGAATTACCGACCTTCTCCGTCGCCGTTGCAACCGGCTTCTAAGCGAATAAGCGTATTTTCGTACCATGAGTACTCAAGCCCGGGCAGCGATCTTTGATTTTCGCAATACCGTATCGCGCGATAATCTTCTTGTATGGAAGCATACGCTCGCTTCAAAAAAGATCGTCTTCACGAACGGCGTCTTCGATATCCTCCATCGTGGTCATGTTGAGTACCTTTCGAAAGCGAGTGCTCTCGGCGATATCCTTGTGGTCGGATTAAACACTGACGAGTCTGTGCGCAGACTAAAAGGCCCGAACAGGCCAATTCACACAGAAGAAGATCGCGCTACGGTGCTCAGTATGCTCAAAGGGATCGACGCAGTAGTCTACTTCGACGAAGACACGCCGCTCGAGCTTATCAGCTTTCTCGTCCCAACTATTTTAACAAAGGGCGCAGATTACAAAGTTGAAAATATCGTGGGTGCCGATGTCGTTATCGCAAACGGAGGCAACGTAATAACGATCGACCTTACAGAAGGTCGCTCCACTTCAGGTGCGATCGAAACGATTATCCAGCGGTACGAGAAGCGTTAGAACTTCCCTGGGCTCATTTGCAACCAGGCATTCAGCGAGGTTGAGCGTTCATCTTCGGTGAACGAGACGAGCGTTCGCGGCAGGTGTTCGAACCACTTCTGCTCGAGCTTCGTCAGAGAATCGCCGAAGAAATCCCCGAACGTCCCCGAGACTACAGCATCGTCGATACGGGAGAATGCGATGATCTTATCATCGCCAAGCGCATCGCCAAGATAAAGCAGAAAAGCCCCGGCAAGGACGTAGCGCTCCAACGGCGAGGCGAACTGCTTCGACTCCCAGAGATAGGATAGCAATCGCACTGCCGATTTTTCCAGGAGGAAATGGATCACCAGATTAGGCTCTTCACCGAAAAACGGAAATGCTTTGTGATTCTCGCGCAGCCGCTCGGACACAAAAACGGCAAACGCATCCTCAAGCATCGCCCATCCTGGCGTAATGCCATAATGCTTTATGCATCTGCTGAATCGCATTGCATGAACGAGCGCTTGCGTAAGTTCTGCATCGAACGCATCGATACCCGAGCGGATAAGATAAATTGAACGCTCGGCAAGATTGAAATGCGTTCGTGCAGTACGGCCTAACAGAGAAGGCGAACGGAGATCGACCGCATACACGATCATGCGATCGGTAAACGTCTCATGTGTTAAAGAAAAAATTTGATGGTAACGCGACTCCAGAGTTTGCAGCAGTGTCTTTGTTTCGTTCGGATGAAATATGTCAGCATCGAACGATAAGGCAAAGTGCTGGCTATTAACATGTCCCCACCGAACGCGTGCACGTAATTCGCCATCGCCGACGGGAAGTAATGCATGCGGTGTCAGCGACCTGAGCGTTCGCTTCTGAGAAGAAAGGATCGACGGATGATTGCGTTCATCCTCGAGAGAAAGTGCTGTATGGGAAGTAAAGATCTGACGTTCTGTTGTACGCGATTCCATTGCAGCCTCGAATAGTCAACAAGCTGGAATATACGGACCTCTCAGGTAAAAACCAAATTTTGGTGGGTGATCGTGGGGCTACTTCCAATTGCCCTTCGACGGATCGTAGTTTTTGAACATCATCGACTCCACAGGCTTGACTGTCCGTTCGTTATATTTAGCGTTTTTCTTCGTATTATAGGGGTTTATACACTCCCCTTGGACAACAAAATAGATCAGCTGACCAATTGGCATACCTGCATAGATACGAACCGGCTGTTTCACGGAAATCTCTAATGTCCAGGTATTACAGAAGCCAACATCGCCTTTCCCGGCAGTCGCATGGATATCAATGCCTAAACGGCCGACGCTCGACTTGCCTTCAAGGAACGGCACGTGCTTGTGAGTCTCGGTGTATTCTTCGGTTACGCCGAGATACAGCGTGTCGGGATGAAGCACGTAGCCTTCTTCGGGAATCGTGAAGTGCTCGATCTCATTGTGCTCGCGTGCATCGAGGACAGACTTTGTATACGTAGCAAGTGCTGCGCCGAGGTGAACATCGTAGCTATTGGATCCGAGACAATCGTTGCGGAACGGTGATATAAGAATCGAACCGGCCTCTATCTCCTGTAAAATTTCTTTATCGGTTAAGATCATTGTCCGGCAAAAATACCGCTCGAACGGAGACTAAATATAAATTTTGTTTATTCGGCAATAAGAAGCTTGCCTGATTCGCGGTACTCAAGGCTTGAAATGGTATAGATGTAGCTGCCGCTTGGAAGGTCGTCGACAGTGAACTTCGTCTCATGGATACCCTTGCGTTCGAAGCGATCGACAACCTGTTTTACTTCACGTCCGAGGGCATCGGTGATCGTGATCCGCACCGGACCATCAAGGCCAAGCTCATAGCGTAATCGAACGATGCCTTGTGCCGGATTTGGCTGAGGAACAGAGATGCTATACGGCCCTTTAAGCAAAATATTGGTGCGATAATCTCCGCAATCCGTGACATAGAACAGTCCGGAAGAGAGGATATCCGTGCCCGTGTTCAGCGGCATTGCATCGGTCACAACAAATCTTGTCGAGTCGATGGGGCCAAGCAGAGCTTCAACCCGCAACTTCATGAGGATGCCCTCGCTCAATTGTCGTGGCAATCCACTAAGCGTTATGCGAATAGTGCTATCGGCATATTGATGAACAAGCTTCGATGTCATCCCTGCTGAAATCGTATTCTCGGTTATCACTGTATCGAACACATAGGCAACGGTCGGATCGTACTTGATCTTCAGGAAGAGTGAGTCCGCTTCTACTTTCGCGACATCGGCGCCGCCAATATAGACCGGAATATCGACGATATCACCAACGCGAAGCGCTGCATCATCGACGCGGTAAAGGATATCCGGCTCACCCTGAGCAGTATAGGTACCTTTCCCGCGCAGATAGACGGAACCTGATTTTTCCGGGAAGTCCGCAAAGATTGTTAGATAATCTAGATAGGAGACTGCCTTAGCCGGCTCAAAGAGGAAGCTCACTACGAGCGGAGTGTCTTTTACGATCGGTTTCTTGAAATCGACTCCCACACCCATGTGAGTAAAGATGCCAGGATAAAGTTGCGTTGAACCTTCGATCGAGAGTGGATAGTCGCCAGTATTGCGAATAACAAACGATCGCTGAACGGGAGTGCTGATCGTCGTCGATCCGAAATCGACCGTATCTGCCTCAATGACCATATGCGCCTGAACACCGCGGCCGCGAAGCGGCAGCCAGCTCGTTTGCGTCTTCTGTTTAATGCCGAAGGATGCCGTGTCGAGTTTTCCCTCTGTAGTAGGTGAATACCGGATGCGGTATACTAGTGAATCATCGGGTGATTCGAGCTTCAAGTCGCCGATCAACAAGGTCGTATCAAACAGACCTGCACCCGGACCTTGCAAGAGTATATCGGTAATATCCAGGCTGAATAATGCATTCGGTGAGCCCTTAATCGTAACGTCAATGGTAGAATCATCCCACTGTCTGACGTTACCAAAGTCAACAACGGATGCCGGGAATAGTAACCCAGGCGAAACACCTCTTCCCAGGAGCACAAGAGTATCTCGACCAAGTTCATGGACCACTTCAAACACGACACGCGCCGGGCCAAGGATCGTTGGCTTAAATACAATGTCAACATTTACCTCTTTGTTGGAAAGAAGGATGCTGGGTATTACGGATGTGGTCGAATATGGTGCTGTTGACGATGTAATGGAAACTGACTCGATCTTTGCTATATCTAATCCCCAATTCCTAATATGTATTCGCTTTCCGGCCACATCCCCAACTTCAACGTCGCCGAATTCTATGATCGAACCTTCCGGCGGCGTGTAGATGATCAACGGGGCTTTACCAATACCCTGCAGCCGAACGCGGATCAAGTTGTTACTGTCGCTTATCACGAGTGTGGATTGGATCAGACCTTCTACCTCCGGGGTAAACACAAAACAGATCTGCAGAAGCGAATCCTTGCTAATGCGTTTCGGCAGTTGTTGCAGTGTACTCTCCGTTACGGAAAATCCCTTCGAAGGAAAAGAGAGCGAGAGATCATCGACGTCAAGTTCTATTGGTATGCAACTTGCGTTACGTACGTCAATACAAAACGTATCCGATTTTCCTACACGTAAACTACCGAAGTCAATTAGTGTATCGCTTACAGTAAGTTTTGGTACTGGGCCGCCAAAGGCTTCCAGCGGCAGGCGGATCGTGTCGCCGCATGGAGCAAGCACGAGCGTAAGTAATCCCGAGAACGGACCGACCGAGTCGGCGCCGAACACGACGGGAATCTCCAGCCAGTTTCCAGCTGCGATATTAACACCGATGAGATCTGCCACAGAAAAATGCGTTCCTTGAGTCTGTGCAGCAATTATGATACGGTTTGCAAAGCCATCATTGAAGAGTTTTACTGGCGCACTATAGAGCGTGTGGGGGCAATGCTCTCCCATCTGTAACGTATCTGACTCCCACCGAACCTTCGCGCGTCCACGAACGCCCCGTGCAGTGATATCGAATGCATAACAGCTACCTTCGGTAAAGGAGAAGGTCGTTTCAAATTTTCCAAACTGCATCGGCGTAAGAACGAACTCAAATGTTTTGCTTTCTCCGACCTTAAACGTAACCGGGAGATCTGTCAACAACGTTATCTCCGACGACCCGACAAACGACTTCGACGTGATGTAGAGCTGTTTTCCTGTTGTATTTGTGACGGTGATCTTCTGCGAACCCGCTGCAATATCACAGCCGGTGCCAAACTCAATTGAGCTGTCTGAAAGCTGCAATTCACCAACTCCCAGATAACCTTCAACTGCCACATCGACGTAGCCGCACGGATCGGTAAAGAAGCGTATAGTATCCCGATGCTTCCCTGGCACGAGCGTTGAGAACCGCACCCGTGCAAAGAACGTATCTCCCGGATTCACCCGAGGCGCAGGGAGTGGCGGCTGTGCGAACTTGAATGCATCTCCTAATGTCTGCGCCGCTACGATCGATACAGTGCTGCTACTCCGATTAACGATCGCGATCGTCGTATCCTGCGGAACAGTGCAACTAGCCGGAAATTTGTACAACGGCGCTGCAGGAGTGAACTCCGGCCCTTTGACCGTAGCGAAGAGCCGAATCGTGTCGGGCAACAAACATGCATCCCGAGCGGTATCGATAATCAAATTACCTATAAATCTTCCGCATTCATTTGAGGTAAACCGAACATGGAGAATCGCTGTATCCCCGGGATATAAATTTTCTGAATTTTGAATATCCTTAAACTTAAACCCTTTGTCAGCAAGTATAAACCGCGGAATAAATATCTCAGACGTACCTGTATTAATGATCTGAATTGTTGTATCCAGAACCACCGTCGACCCAGGCAGCAGTCGATGCTCGCCAAAATCTACACTTCGTGGAGAGACCTCATACAAAATCCTTGATCGGCCGAATCGGATACCTAAGGTATCTGACCTATTACACTCCACTGCGGTCGCAATGAGCGAATCTGTAAAAAAGCCATCAAGCCCCTGATCAATACGAACTGTGATGTCTTTGAATGCATTTACGGGAAGCACAAAGGGAAGCGTAATGCCTTGCAATGAAATTCCTGTCTGTCCGGTAAAGCGTAATGATCTGATCGTTACCTGACGCTGCCCGGTATTGCGTAACCGCACGCTTGTCGGGTACGGTAGTTTGCAAGGTAGGTATGGCCTGTGAGAAACGACAACCGAATCGACAGCAGCCGTATCCTTTACCGTTGTGAATTCTATATCGGTATTTACAATATTGACCCCAATGGCAATTCGCAACTGACGACCACAGGGATTTTTTGGTGTGACGATTACCGTATCCCAGAACACTCCTGATCCCACCGGAACAGCGACCACTTTAATTGTTGAAATTCGTAAAGGATCGGGTGGCAATGTTAGATTTTGTGGAGGCTCCGGAATATTGAAGACTGGCAATGTAAGCTCCGTAGCAATGGCATCGATCTCTATGGTCTCAAGGCCAAGATTACGAATATGAATGATCGTATCTCTTGATTCACCACAGAAGATCGTGCCCATCCATATCTGTTCTTCGATCGCATCAAGCATGTATCCCGGATGAATCGGGCCCGTGATCGGCGACGTGGATGGAGAAGCAAGCAGTTCTGCCGATCCGACTAGAATACCATCGCGCCCATTGCCGGTAAAATCATGAAAGCGTCGCTTCAAGTGATCGTCGTCAAATCTCCAATAAGCAGCTAAGCCAGGTTCATCGCCTAAAAAGGTGTTTGGCATTCCCGCTACGATCTCCTGTCTCGTCTTAGGCACAAACCAGATCCGACACTCATCGATAACGCCAACATACGACAGCCCCGTCAGAGCACTCAAGCCAAAATAGACACTGTCGAGTGCAGGACTCCGCAGTCTGGTCGCCGTTGTTTGTTCCGAACTAACGAGTACGCCATTAAGATAAAAACTTATACTGTCGCCCGGATCGAACACAAGAGCGACATGATTCCAGTCAAATGGCGCTGTCAGCATGGGACTTTCGATCGTTTCCCTCCCTGTCGTAAAACCAAAAGAAGCAACGATCTTATTTGTCGCCGATGTCCTAATGCTGAACGTCCCGGAATCGCCCACTCTACCTTGCTCGATCAGTCCGGCGCCGTTCGGATACGATGACGTCTTCATCCAAAACTCGATCGTGAATGCACCGCTGAGATCCAGTACACCACGCTGGACCTTCGCATAACCGAAGGTGTTCGGCAGCGAGAGCATGTTTTGCTCGCATTCATGCGACCTCGCAACCTGTGCGAGAGTAAGAAGAAGTATCAGATATGTCGCGGTCCTTCTCATTTCCGCAGATCACGTTCGATAAAAATGCGTACGGTACGCGAAAGCATTCTGCCTTCGGCATTACTATTATCAAAGATCACGTCGCGTGCACCATGGCCTTCGAGCGAAAGTTGCGGAGCACGAATACCAAGACCACGCAGTCTCGATGAAAGCAAGAACGAAGCTTTGCTGGCGCGATCGAGCGATAACCGATCGTTGAACGATGCATCGCCGGTAATATCGGTGTGGCCAATAAGCGAGATGCGAGCATCCGGAGTGACCGAACGAGCGACACGGTCTAGCAGCGACATATATGCCTGCTCATTCGTCGATGAGGTTGCACTGTAGTCAAAGAGCAGCAGGTTAAAGCGCTCAAGACTCTTATCTGCTGTCGTGTCAAATTTAGAAACATCCTTAAATTCTTCGGTCTTGCGTATACGAATCGCTCCTGTTAAATTCGCTACGTTACCGGTCGAATCGACGACTTCTGCGATCCACGTAACCGAATCACCGCTGGCTGTCAGGCTTTCGGCAGGAATAGTCCACAACCACCGCTGCTGGCTTCCACCAGAAAGACCATCGATATGTTCGAGTATCTTGTCCCCATGCTTGATCGTAATGGTAAATGCCTTTACCCCCATCTCACTTGTGATCACCGGGTCGAAGACCATGCGCGGCGGCGTCGCAGTCCGTTCAAGCTTCTTCGTCTCGATCGGACCAAGGATCGATGACGGCGTCGCTGCGATCTCCACGCGCCGGTTCTCTGCCTGCCCGTTCGGTGTCGCTTCTTCCGATGCTTTTTCCGGAAGTCCGCGGCTCTTGATCCTAATACGCGACGGCGAAATGCCCCAGACATCCTGCAAATACCTCGCGACGTTTGAGGCGCGCATAAGTGCAATGTCGTCTGCCAGTGAGTCCAGCGAACGCGCACTACGTGTTCCGGTCAGTGTGATCTTCGCCTTTGGCTCTGCCCGCAAACGGGTGCCGATCACATTCAGCACATCGTAATGAATGCCTTGTGCATTTAACGAAAAGAGTGATGCCGGATCAAACTGCTGCGCTTCCGTGGTAGTCGAAAATTGATTGTAGCGCTCAGGAATATTTCCATCACCATCATCGAAGAACACATAGTTCAGCGTCGGCGAAATATCGGTGACGCGAACATTCTCGATCGCCACAACAGGCTCCGGTATTTCCTCGCCTGATTCAGTCAGACCGACTGCCCGTATCGATAATGCCAGCAATGATCGCTCGGGCGCTGAGGGTTTTGCGGCTATGATGACCGGAGGAGGTATCACTTCCGGAATGATCTCCGGCTCTGGCACCGGCGCCGGGCGATACGAAAGCGATACGCCGCCAAGTGCAGCGATCGTCATGTACGATGATGACCCAGAACCTGTGATCGACGTCAGTGGAAGCTGCAGCGATATCCGCGGAGAAAGCATCATCGTCTGCGAGATCGGAACATCATACTGCGCACCGCCTAATGCCATCAGTTGCACCGGATGAACTTCCAGCGGGCCGGAGCGCAGTTCTTTTTGCGAAAGGCTATTATCGGCATAGACGACATTTGCCGTCAGCAAATGTTCGCTCGTCGTGTATGAGTGAGTCGAAAAGACGCCAAGCCCGACGCCAAGATCGAAACGCAGTCGCTCAAAGGGCCGGTATCCAGCCCGGGTCTCAAACGTGAAGGCAGAGATATTCGCCTCATAGGTCCGCTGACGCTCGACCGTAATCAGCGATCCGGCAGCAACATCGAAGGCGTGTTCTAAGACGAACGGCGTCGTCCTGAATGTTGATGACAGATCTCTGAAGTGGACAGACGGGATCAGGGAAATGATACCGAGCGGGACTTCGGCTTCGAGGCCAAATCCGTAACCGACCTGGCTGCCATTACGGAAAACGCCACACAGCTCTGAACCTGCAAATTCCTCGATCTCGGTAAACGAGAAGTTACCTCCAAGGCCGAAAACGATACCAAATTGAGGTCCCGGCTCGGCTGTCGATGAATGCAGAAGCTGGCCATATACCGGCGAAATTCCAAGAAATATGCATAGGGCAGCGATTCGGAGGGATCGGTCCGAGAAGAACGGGTTATACGTGCTGCGTTTAAGGATCCTCATGAGATGGATCGCTATGCCTTTCGGGACAAAGAAGTGGTAGTAATAACAAAACCCTCCCCGCTAGTAAAGTTCGGGGAGGGGCTTTGTCCGAAAAACAGAGGGGCGGATTGCGGGACCCGCCACCTATTACATTAATACGAAAGAAGTTGCATTACCATCACTTCGTCTTATCAGGCCGAATGATCTTCGCCTGTTTGACAGTGATAGATGCTGGTTCAACTCGCTCCATAAACGGCAGGTCTTTATTTTCCTGCAAGCTTGTGGCTGGTGCATTGGTCTCCGTAGCAACTTTGCGGGCCACAGACTTCGTCTTTCCGGCCACATCTGCCGGCTCTGAGACGATATTTTGCACCGGAGCCTGTTCGGTTGGCTCGGTAATAATGATCTCCATCGGCTGCTCAACTGGAGCAGCTACTGGTGTACTGACAACTTGTGTCGGCTGAGTATCAGCTGACCTCATATTGACGACACCGATCGTTGCAATGCTGCCGACTAACAGTCCGCCGGTAAGCATCACAAGTGGCTTATGAAGGATAGCTCTCCAGCCCGATGACGTTGCCGTAGCGATCGGCGCTGCTTCGGCTTCCTCTTCGGCGAGGAACGTCGGCAGAGCGACGCCGGCAAAGCCAAGCGCTGTCAGCGTACGTTCTCTGACGAACGTGGCGCCGCGCATGACGTCCTTATCGCGACGTACTGCCTTCAGCAGTTCGAGCTGCGAGCGGAAGGCCACTCGCATGTCGTCACGTGCTGCGACGTCGATCAGAAAATTTTGCTCTTCGCCGGTTGACATTTGCCGTTCGAAGTAGCGATGTAATAATTCTTCGTCACGAATATTCATAGGCTTATCCTTTTCTATCGTTTAAATGGGGAATGATGCAGTGGATCATCGTCGGAGGTAAGACCCAACCAGCCGGCAACCAACTGGCGCAATCTCATACGTGCACGAAATGCCTGCATTTTGACGCTCGATTCCGAGCGCCCTAGTATTTGCGAAATATCAGTATACCCAAACCCCGAGTATTCATGTAATATAAAAACTTCTCGCTGCTCGATCGGCAGTTTGCCGATGGCGCGCGATAACAGTGCACGGACTTCGTCCTGCTCCGTCTTATCGACTTCCGCAATCGAGAGCGTATCCTCGTCGATATCGACACGGCCCCGACTCCGGACCTGCTCTTTGCGCAGGCGGTTATAGCATACGTTACGTGCGGTGCGGAACAGCAGCGACTGGAAGTGCTGGACTTCGATCGTCCGCTGGCGTAGCTCGTAAATGCGGAGCCACGTTTCCTGGAATGAGTCTTCTGCCGTACGGTCGTCATTACACATCTTGCGGCAATAGACTAACAGGGGCGCTTCGTAACGTGAGTATAATCTCAGAAAAGCTTTTTCGTCGCCCTTAAGGAAGTCATTCACGAGCCCGAGCTCGCGGATGTCTGCCTCCGTCTGCTGACGGGCTGCTTTCGGTATGGTTGCGACGATTTCTGCCATATAACCTTATATACAAAAGACACGCGAAGTGCCAAATGGTTACAAAAAATCTTTGATTTTGTTAGATTCTCGTAACATTCATACTTGAGGGCAATCTCCCATCCCTTGAGTCAACTTGATAAAATTAAATAAGTTAGCAGATTTTCAACCGACTTTCTGCCCGCGGAAGGTATCGATATGTACCCTGAGGAATTTGTCAAGGATCGTTGCGACTTCGTCGGTTACGATAAGGTCGAGAGCTGTCGGCCCAGTAGGAATGGCGTTCCGGCCGAAGGTCCGGAGCACGACGAGCGCCTTGGCGGAGACGAGGACAAGCCGGTGATCGACCGTTCCGGCTGAGAGGTTCGCTTCGAAGATCTCCCCCGTCTGAATATTGAGGATGAACCTGTCGCCTTCCATCTCTTCCGGCAGTTGGATGGCAAATCCTTCATGCGCTGCGAAGTGATAG
>JANWLI010000035.1 GCA_025450975.1 Candidatus Kapaibacterium sp.
AGCTCATCACGAATCTTGCTGCAATGCGCAAAGGCCTCGAAGCATCGACGCGCGAAGGCAACTACATCTCCTACGCAGTAAAGGCGAACGCCAACCCTGCCATCATGCGCCTACTCGCCGAGCAGGGCTCGGGTGCAAGTGTCGTCAGCGGCGGAGAACTGCAGATCGCTCGCATGTGCGGCTTCACGCCCGAGAAGATCACATTCGACGGACCCGGCAAAGGCGACAACGAGATCATCCTCGCACTTAAAGAAGGCATCGCAGCATTCAACGTCGAGAGCATCGAAGAGATCGACGTCATCGACGCGATCGCGGCTTCGCTTGGAACACGCGCACGCATTTCCGTCCGCGTCAATCCCGATGTCGATGCGAAAACGCATCCGTACATCTCCACCGGCATGAGCGAGCATAAGTTCGGCATCGACATTGCCGAGGCGCGTCAGGCATACCGCCATGCAAAAGCAAAATCTTCGATCGATATCGTTGGCGTGCACGTCCACATCGGCTCGCATATCGGCGACCTCGATCCCTTCGTCAAAGCTGCAGAGTCTGTCGCAGCATTCGTACGCACGTTGCACGACGACGGCATCGACATCAAGCACATCAATACCGGCGGCGGACAGTCTGTACACTACCGCAACGTACTCAAGCACGACCTGCTCCCTACCGACCCGTACGACAGCGAGTACGAACCCGAGACGATCCCGAAGCTCGATGCCTACGTGAAGACCGTACTGCCGATCCTCGAACCGCTTGGCGCACAACTGATCTTCGAACCCGGCCGCGCGATCGTCGCAAACACAAGTTTACTTGCCGGCACCGTGCTCTACACGAAGAAGAATGCGAAGAAGACGTTCGTCATCACCGATGTCGGCATGAACGATCTCATTCGCCCGAGCTTCTATGGCTCGTATCATCAGATCGTCCCGACGCAGCTTGCATCGAAGGAGAGCCTGAAGGTAGACATCGTCGGACCCGTCTGCGAGTCATCCGATTTTATCGCCGAAGGCAGAGAGCTTCCGGTCGTCAAGCGCGGCGATGGCATTGCCATCATGTGCACTGGCGCCTATGGATTTATGATGTCGTCGAACTACAATCTGCGCATGCGTGCTGCAGAAGTGATGGTTGACGGCAGCGATCACCAATTGACCCGCCGCAGAGAAACGGTGGAAGACATTTCGAGAACATTTGTTTAATGAGCGTGACGAATCTTAACATTGCAGTCGTAGGAGCAACCGGAGCCGTCGGCGCCGAAATGTTGCGCGTCCTGGAAGAACGGAATTTCCCATTCAGCGGCCTTCGCGTATTCGCCTCGTCGCGCTCCGCCGGAAAAACCGTCACCTGCAAAGAAAAACCGTACACCCTCGAAACACTTGAAGGCGCTGACTTCAGCGGCCTCGACATCGCGCTCTTCTCAGCAGGCAGCGAGACGACGAAAGCATATCGCAAAGCATTCAACGACGCCGGCTGCATCATCATCGACAACTCCAGCGCCTACCGCATGGCTGGTGATGTGCCACTCGTCATTCCCGAGATCAACGGCGAAGACCTCAAGGGCCACAGCGGCATGATCGCCGTGCCGAACTGCTCGGCCATCGTCTTGCTCATGGCCCTCTATCCGATCTACAAACTCACTCCGGTGAAGCGCGTCGTCGTCTCCACCTATCAGGCAGTGAGCGGCGCAGGTGCACAAGCTCTTCGAGAACTTACCGAGCAAACGCGTGACGTCCTTGACGGAAAAGTGGTCACACCGACAATATTACCGCATCGCATCGCCTTCAATCTCTTCAGCCACAACACGACGATCAACGACGAAGGCTACAACGGCGAAGAGTGGAAGGTCATCCAGGAATCGAAGAAGATCTTACACGACGACAGCATCGCCATCGGCGTGACTTGCGTGCGCGTCCCCGTCGAACGCGCGCACACGGAAAGCATTAACATCGAGTTCATGGGCGAGCGTCCGTCGCTCGAAGCTGTACGCTCTGCACTTGGCGCATTCCCCGGCGTGAAAGTCGTCGACGATCGCGCTGCAAATCACTTCCCCATGCCTATCGATGCATCGGGCAAAGACGACGTCCTCGTCGGCCGCATTCGCAATGACATCAGCAATCCCAACGCCATCGACATTTTCGCCTCCGGCGATCAGCTCCGCAAAGGCGCTGCGCTCGATGCTGTACAGATCGCCGAGTACCTCGTCGAACACGATCTCCTTACTAAGAAGTGAGCCACGAAGATGAGATACTTGTCAGTCAGCTCCGGCAAGACCGCCACGAGAAACAGCTCGCACATGTAGCCAGGCGCAACTTCAAACTCGGCGTCTGGAACGGCATCCTCTTCAATCTCGGCAAATCGTTCATCTCTCCCACCACGGTTCTGCCTGCATTCCTCTCGCAACTCAACGCGTCGAGTTCGCTCATCGGCTTTCTCTCAGCGTTCGACACCATTGGATGGTGTTTGCCGCAACTTCCAGCAGCGGCATGGGTGCAGCACATGTCGCGCAAGATGCCGATCTACCGGCTCTCCTTTGTCCTACGGACGATCTCAATGGTTGTCATTGCCGTCGTAACGTACCTTAACCCGTCTGCATCTGTCTTACTGATCCTCTTTACAACTGCCATTATTACCTTCGATCTCACTGCAGGGCTGGGTGGACTCGTCTTTATGGACCTGTACGCAAAAGCGATCCCGCCGAATAAACGTGGGAAGTTTTTAGGGTTGCGTATGGGTATCGGGAGCCTGCTTGCGGCAACGGTCGGCGCTGGCGCCATCTACCTCTTAGAGCGAGCGGACACCTTCCCAAGAAATTTCAGCTACATCTTCGCCGTCGGTGCAGTGATCATCGGTATCGGGCTCTATATGATGGCAATTATGCGCGAGCCACGCGAACGCCACCTCACAGATGAGCGAACTCTCAAGCAGCACCTCCGGCATAGTGCAAACATCCTTCGCACAAATGCTGAATTCAGACATTACGTGATAAGCAGCGTCCTACTCGCTTGTTACTTACACAGCCTCCCGTTTCTCTTCATCTATGCCGAACGTAAACTCGGCTATACTGCCGGCGATCTGGGGATCTTCATCACGATAGAATGTGCGGCGTTCGTGGTTTCGAATTTCGTTGTTGCGCGCATCGGCGACCGCCGTTCGAATCGCAAAGTCCTCCGCATGACGTCGTTCCTGCAGTTAAGTGTTCCCGTATTTATCCTGAGCTATGAACTCTTCCCTATCCCCCGAGAAATATTTCCGCTCGTCTTCGCACTGACGGCAACGATCGATAGTGGCCGCACCATTGGCGGCTTCGGATACCTTCTCGACATCATCCCCCAAAAAGATCGGATGACGTATTCCGCGATCTTCAATACCTCACTCGGTATACCCTTACTCCTGGCTCCGGTGGCGGGACTGATCCTCGATGGCTTTGGCTTCGCGACACTCTACACAATCATCGGCCTAACGTCGGTCTACGCCATCATCCGCATTTTCAAACTCCGCGACGTCAAAGCCCACGAACGGATGAGCTGACACTCTTAAAACCGTAGATCTGCAAAAGGAATCATAAATCTATCCAGATACCTATCTTAACGTGAATTTCCCATATTAATAATAGAGCAGAACCGAGGATGCGATATAGATACTTATACCTTCATTTCTTATTACTCTTCCTTTTCTTGACGATGGAGGGATGTTACCTTGGATCTTCGACCGCTTCAGATAACGCTCAGAAAAGGTCAATTCAGCAAAATATATTTGCTATTAAGAATGTGAATGTCATCCAGATGACTTCGGGCGCTTCAGTATTGTCAGATGCCACGGTAATAATTGAAAATGGAAGAATTGTCTCATTGACTGGTCCGATACCGGATAAAGCGAAAATCGTTGATGGGAGTGGCAAATGGCTTATTCCCGGACTTATTGACATGCATGTACATATTCCGACAGACGGACATTTTAATACAACGTACCCTACACGGAATGCAACCGTCTTCACAAGTACGCAGGATGTTATGACGCCTTTCGTGGCCAATGGCGTCACAACAGTATTTGAGTTGCGTTCCGAGCCCGGACACTTTGGACAACGAAATGAAATTCTAAGGGGAGATGTAGTTGGCCCTCGGATGGCACTCTCAGCAATGATCAATGGAGGCGATGGTTCCGGAAGGATCGCAAATACTCCGGCGGATGGACGACAAGCAGTTCGTATGGCTAAAGCAGAAGGATATGAATTTATCAAAATCTATTCACAGCTTGATGCAGATACGTTCAAGGCTATTGTAGATGAAGCTTCGAAACAAGGGATGAAGGTAATCGGGCACATTCCCAATGCCTTTAACGGGAAAATACAGGAGGCCTTCGTGCCTCATTTTGGAATGTCGGCTCATGCAGAAGAGGTTTTTAAACAAACAGAAGGATCTGGCGACCAAGACCCAAAACAGCTTGCTAAACTAGCGAAAGATAACGGCACCTGGCTTTGCCCAACGTTGATCATTATCGTCGCAGCCCTGGAGCAGGGACGTTCACTTGAGGGATTACGTTCATCACCGAATCTGCAATATGTGCACCCGCTTTTACAAAGCAAATGGCTCACAGCCAATAATTATAATAAAAGTGCAACTCCGCAATCCATTGCCCGTCTCGAAAGAATGATCGAATTTAATAATAGCCTGGTAAGAACTTGCAAAGAAGTAGGAGTCCCTATTGTTGCAGGAACAGACGCGGGCTCGTCAGGTGTGATCTGGGGAGTTTCGCTCCACGACGAACTTGAATTATTAGTTAAAGCGGGCTTAACTCCACAAGAAGCCCTAATTTCTGCGACACGTCTCCCTGCTACCTGGCTTGGTATTGATAGTGTAATCGGGACCGTTGAGATCGGTAAATTCGCAGATCTGCTTTTGCTGGAAGCGAATCCTTTACTCGATATAAATAACACACGAAACATCTCCGGTGTATTGGTAAATGGAAGATATTTGGATAAAGCGGAAATTAATACCATGCTTACAGATCTTTCAAGTCGCAACACTGCACTTAAGGATAAATATGTCTGGAAAAAAAGAGGGGAGTATTAACCCCGGCCCCTGTCCCACCCTTAGGCGAAAAGGAGAGTTTGACCTTACCCCAGCGACGTTACCGCAATCATTGTCACAATATCCCCGACCTTCGCGCCTCTTGAGAGGTCGTTGATCGGCTTCGCAAGGCCTTCAGGCGTCGGTTGATCGCATCCCTGAAAATAAAAAGTCCCTCCTTTTACAAGGAGGGACCCGGGTGAGAGAATAATAAAATACTGCGAAATTGATGTGGCTTCAGATACTAATTAATAATATTCATCTTACCCATCAACCTGGTTGATCCGGCTTGCAGTATGTATGTATACGCCCCGGATTCAAACTTCGAGATATCGAACGGGATAGTATAGGTACCTGCATTCATCTGCTGCGTTCCAAGGATAGTTACGACTCTTCCAAGCGCATCATGGAGCTTGAGCGAGACCTCACCTGTGGCCGGAAGGATAATATTGATCGTCGTTTGACTGCTCGCAGGATTAGGATAACTCGAAACCGAATATCCATTCATCGAAGCCTGTACCGACGCGTTCGTGCCTATCGAAAATGGAATGGACGTTCTTGTCATTCCCATCGAACTCGTCACACGGATAAATACCGGATTGTAGTGCCCCGTACCTGGTGTCATCCACGTCGTGTTCTGCGCCTCTGTGGTCGACACCGTTGCAATGTGCGTCCACGTTGTTGTATAGTCCAATGAATATTCGACTTCAACCGTGGCGCCGATCTCAGGAGTGAATCCCCAGCTGATCCCAAGCTGCATACTATTTTTGATGTTGTTCTTAGCATCCAACCCGGTTAACGTCAGGAAGTTGATCGAACCGACACCCGGTGTCGACGTGATCGTAAAGAGTCCACTCGTACCGGTGACGCCATTGGCATCGGTAATGCGAACGAGCGCCTGCGTTGTCGCCACATTCGGAATATTGACCCAGGTATACGACTGTGCGTCGGAGTTCATGAAACCGATCAGGTTCCACGTACTGCCGCCATCGAGCGAATACTCTAATGTCTTCTGCGAAGTAGTATTTACGCCGGTAAACGTGATGAGGAAGCTCTGCGCACCACCGGTGAGCACTTCTCCCTGAAGAGGATGCGTGACGACAATGCTTCCGGGATTCGGATCGCTTGCAGTGATCACAAAAAGCGCACTTTTTCCTGTAGCGCCGTTCTGATCGGTAATGCGAATAACTGCCTGCCTCGATGCAGTGTCCGGAACATTCCATCCATAGGTGAATGCATCGGTAGAAGTTGTGCCGATCGTTGTCCATGTCAGGCCACCGTCGAGCGACAACTCAAAGGTCTTTTGCAGAGTAATTCCTGTACCACTCCAGGAGATCTGGTAATTCTGCGTACCACCGACAAGAACTTCACCAAGCGCAGGGCGTACGACTATGATATCGGCGCCGGGTGAGGTGCCCGATACAATTTTAAATGTTCCGCTTATGCCTCGCAGGTTGTTCTGGTCCGTTATGCGCACGTTTGCATTCGCAGAGACGGTATCAGGAACATTCCAGCTATAGGAGAATAC
>JANWLI010000036.1 GCA_025450975.1 Candidatus Kapaibacterium sp.
AGCCCGAAAGAATCTTACCTCGATATCGACCAGGTACTGGCCATTGCTAAGAAGACGAAGACGGACGCCATTCACCCCGGCTACGGATTCCTCTCCGAGAATGCTGCCTTCAGCGCAGCCGCCACCAAGGCAGGTATCAAGTTCATCGGCCCCGAGCCTGAAGCGATCGACCTGCTCGGTGACAAGACTAAAGCCCGGACGCTGGCGGCAAAGTTGGGCGTCCCGACACCCGGCGGAACGTCCGTCCCCTTGAAGAATGCAGAGGAAGCCCGGGAGATCGGCAGGAAGATCGGCTATCCAGTCCTCTTAAAAGCGGCCGCAGGTGGCGGCGGCAAGGGGATGAGAATAGTGCATATAGAGCCTGAAATTGAACTAAACCTCGAACGTGCAAAGAGCGAGGCACTCAGTGCTTTCGGCGATGACCGGGTCTACGTTGAGAAGTATATTGTAGCTCCCCGCCACATCGAGTTTCAGGTATTGGCCGACAGGTTCGGCAACGTCATTCACCTCGGCGAGCGCGAATGTTCGATCCAGCGTCGTCACCAGAAGCTCGTCGAAGAGTCTCCGTCGCCAGTCATGACCCCTCAGCTTCGCAAGGAGATGGGCGAGGCAGCCGTCACCCTCGTCCGGGAAGCTAAGTATGAGGGAGCAGGCACAGTCGAGTTCTTACTCGATAGCAGTGGTAAGTTTTACTTTCTGGAGGTGAATACTCGCCTCCAGGTCGAGCATCCGGTCACCGAGCAGGTCACCGGCCTCGATCTCGTCCGGGAGCAGTTTTCTATCGCAGAGGGCAATCCACTGCGCTTCAAGCAGGAGGATATCACGTTTCGCAGTCATTCGATCGAGTTGCGCATTCAGGCCGAAGATGTATGGAATGACTTCCTGCCAAGCCTCGGGAAGATATCCTACGTTCGTCAGGCCGGCGGGGCGTTCGTCCGCAACGACAGCGCGCTCTTTACGGGACTTGAGATCAGCCCGTACTACGATTCCCTGCTCGCCAAGCTCATTGTGTGGGATATCGACCGCGCCTCGGCGATCAAGCGGATGTTGCGCGCGATCGAGGAAACGCGCATCGTCGGCGTCTCAACTACATTGCCTTTCGGAGCGTTTGTAATGAATAACCGTAGATTTGCGTCCGGCGATCTCTCCACAGGCTTCGTAGACGAGGAGTTTTCACCCGATGTTCGAACCTCACTCTATAACGAACTCCTCGACTCGCGGCATGCTGCATTTGCGGCCGTGAAAACTGAGTTACAGAAACAACAAACACGTAAACAATTTTTAGCAAGGTAGCACAAGTACATAAGTGAACGAAGTATTAAAACTTCTCTTTATCGGCGATATTGTAGGCGAGATCGGCCTGCAGGCTGTGATCAAATTTCTCCCCTCCCTCGTCGAGAAATACGCGATCGAAGCCGTCATCGTTAATGGTGAGAATATCCACGAAGGCAAATCACTGCAAAAGCGTCATGCCGACCAACTCTTCACTGCCGGTGTGAAGATGATCACGACGGGCAATCACGTCTGGGAGCGCTGGGAAGCCAAGCCGCTCCTGCGCGAAGAAAAACGGATTCTGCGTCCGCTGAACTATCCGCGCGAAAACGGCGGCCATGGCTTCGGAGTATTCGAAGCACAGGGTACGCGAGTCGGCGTACTGAATATTCAGGGACGCACCTTCATGCCTGCCATCGATTGCCCGTTCAAAGCAAGCGACCGCGCACTGGAGAAGCTGCACGAAGAGACGAACATCATTATTGTGGACATGCACGCAGAAGCGACTGCGGAGAAGCAGGCAATGTCGCGCTATCTCGATGGCCGCGTGACTGCAGTACTTGGCACGCACACACACGTCCAGACTGCCGACGAACGCATCCTGCCCAACGGCACTGCCTTTATTTCCGATGTCGGCATGTCGGGCCCGTACGATAGCTGCGTAGGCCTTCGCTCCGATATTGCGATCCGCCGCTTCATGTATTCGACGCCGCATAAGTACGAGACGGCAACGGACGAGGTGAAGATCGCCGCCGTTGTGATCGATATCGATCGTCACACCGGCAGAGCGCTGGCGATCGAGCGCGTAATGTTTCCGGATTTTGACCGCACATCTATTTCCACCGAAGAGCTCAGTGTCAGCGAGAATCATTGATGGCAAGCGTATTGCCGAAGAAGTCAGGGCTGAGATAAAAGAACAGGCTGCTGCTTTCTTCGCGCGCACGGGCATTCGTCCGCGCATCGTCTTTCTGCTTGTCGGTGAAAATCCCGCCAGCATGGTCTATGTGCGAAATAAGGGTAAGTCCTCCGAAGAAGCAGGCTTCTCGCATGAGACGCTCACCTTCCCCACGACGATCACTGAGAGCGAACTGCTCGACGTTATCGCAAAGCTGAATGCCGATAAGGCTACGCATGCCCTGCTCTGCCAGCTTCCCCTTCCAAAACATATCAACGAAGACCGCATCCTCGAAGCGATCGCACCGGAAAAAGATATTGACGGCTTTCATCCGATGAATGTCGGACGTCTGCTCATCGGCCGTGGTGAATATTTCGCTCCGTGCACTCCGGCAGGCATCATGGTCATGCTCGAGCGCGAGAAGATCAATGCCAGCGGCAAGCACGTCGTCGTCGTCGGCCGTTCGAATATCGTCGGCAAGCCGATCGCAGCATTGCTAGCACAAAAAGCGCCGAATGCGAATGCAGTGGTTACACTTGCACACACCGGCGCCGGAAAGCGTCTCACTGAGTTTACAAGATCTGCCGATATCCTCATCGCAGCGATGGGTGTCCCTCACGCAATTACAGCCGACATGGTCAGCCCCGGCGCAATCGTGATCGATGTCGGCATGAACAGTATTCCCGATGCGACGAAGAAGTCCGGCTCGCGCCTAACGGGCGATGTCGATTTCGATGCAGTGAAAGAAGTCGCTTCTGCGATCACGCCCGTGCCAGGCGGCGTCGGGCCGATGACGATCGCGATGGTGCTAAGGAATACGTTGACGGCGGCTGAACGACAAGTCCGCTCATAATCAGGGAACGACCGTATAGGTGCCCCCCTGTTTCACTAGACTATGGCATTTCAACTCGTTTCGGATTACCAACCTGCCGGCGATCAGCCGGAAGCGATCAAGCAGCTTACTGAGGGTTTGCAGCGGGGCGACCGCGCGCAGGTCCTGCTGGGCGTTACCGGGTCGGGTAAGACGTTCACGATGAGCAACGTCATCGCCAACTACAACAAGCCGACGCTTGTCATCAGCCATAACAAGACGCTTGCCGCGCAGCTGTACGGCGAGTTCAAGCAGTTCTTCCCGAATAACCGCGTCGAGTTCTTCATCTCCTATTACGATTACTATCAGCCGGAAGCGTATCTGCCTTCGACCGACACCTACATCGAGAAAGACATGTCGATCAACGAAGAGATCGACCGCCTGCGCCTCAAAGCCACAAGCGCACTGATCGAAGGACGTAACGACACGATCATCATTGCCTCGGTCTCGTGCATCTATGGTATCGGCGCTCCGGATGAGTATGCGCGGCAGATCGTGAAGGTGAAGCGCGGCGACATCATCAAGCGCCAGGAATTCCAGAAAGCGCTCCATGAGATCCACTATGAGCGCAACGACGTCGAGTTCAAGCGCGGTGCATTCCGTGTGCGTGGCGATGTGGTTGACGTCATCCCCGCTTATGAAGAAGACGAGGGCCTGCGCATCGAGTTCTTCGGCGATGAAGTCGAGAAGATCTCGACGATCGACTCGCTAACCGGTAGAGTACTCAATACGGTCGATACGGTGCTCGTCTACCCTGCCAAGCACTTTCTGACGACTGCTCCACAGCTCGAACGCGCCATCGCAGCTATCGAACTTGAGCTTGAGCAACAGCTCGGATACTTCCGCAAGAACGGCAAGCTTCTCGAAGCACAGCGCCTCGAGCAGCGCACACGCTTCGATATCGAGATGATGCGCGAGCTTGGCTACTGCTCGGGTATTGAGAATTACTCACGGCATCTTGCCGGACGCAATCCCGGCGAGCGGCCATCGGTCCTGCTCGATTACTTCCCCGATGATTACCTCATGATCATCGACGAGTCGCATCAGACGATTCCGCAGGTGCGTGGCATGTTCGCAGGCGATAGAGCGCGCAAGACAGTCCTCGTCGAACATGGCTTCCGTCTTCCCTCAGCCCTCGATAACCGGCCGCTTAACTTCGAGGAGTTCGGCCAGATGGTCGATCAGGTCGTCTTCGTCAGCGCAACACCAGATGAGTATGAAGTGCAGAGTTCGGGAGGCGTTGTTGTCGAACAGATCATTCGTCCGACAGGACTTCTTGATCCGCTCATCGAGGTGCGTCCCATCAAGAACCAGATCGACGACTTACTCGGCGAGATCCGCAAGCGCGCAGCCGCAGGCGAGCGCGTGCTAGTTACGACGCTGACAAAGCGCATGTCCGAAGATCTTACCGATTATCTCATGAAGGTCGGCGTGCGGGTTCGTTACCTACACTCTGAAGTGCAAGCGCTTGAGCGTGTGGAGATCATACGCGATCTGCGTCTGGGTATCTTCGATGTGCTGATCGGCGTCAATCTTCTGCGCGAAGGACTTGATTTGCCGGAGGTATCGCTCGTCGCTATTCTCGATGCCGATAAAGAGGGCTTCCTCCGTGGCGAGAAGGCGTTAATGCAGACTGCCGGTCGCGCTGCACGTAATGTGCATGGCCTTGTCATTCTCTATGGCGACCGGATCACCAAGGCGATGAAGCATCTCATCGACGAGACGACCCGCCGCCGCGCCATTCAGCATGAGTATAATATCGATCACAACATCACGCCGCGCACCGTCTTCAAGAGCGAAGCGGATATCCTCAAAGCCACTGCTGTTGCCGATGTATCCATTAAGCAGGATGAGGCAAAGTCCGTAGCGCGTATGGAGCGCAAGAAAGGCATCACGCCGGATGCGATGCTAAAGATGATGTCAAGAAAAGAGATCGAAGCAATGGTTGCCGATCTTCGCGTGCAGCTTAAGCAGGCAGCAAAAGAACTGCAGTTCGAACTAGCTGCAGAGTTGCGCGACGAGATCCGCAGACTTGAAGAACGATATTTGCCCTAATCATTATGGAATACACCTTACCTCAGGCAATTGAAATTCTCGAACGAACACCCGGCGTGCTTTCAGCACTACTTGGCAACCTTTCCGATGATTGGGCGAACAAAAACGAAGGCGGCGAGACCTGGAGTCCGTATGACGTGCTTGGCCATCTGATCCACGGCGAACGTAAGGATTGGATCGAGCGGATGAAGCGTATTCTCGAATCGGGAGTAGCCAAGCCGTTTGAGCCGTTCGATCGCTTCGCTATGTTTGAAGAAAGCAAAGGCAAGACAATCAACGATCTTCTCAATGAATTCCGTGAACTCCGAAAAGCGAATATCGTCTTGCTCCGACAGCACTATGCAGATGACTCCGTACTCGAACTTCGTGGAATGCACCCGGCGCTTGGCGAAGTATCGATGCGTAATCTGCTCTCGACATGGGTTGTACATGACCTCGGACATCTTGCGCAGATCGCGCGTGTGATTGCATCGCAGTATGAGTCCGAAGTAGGGCCGTGGAAAGAATACCTTCCCGTTTTGACAAGGAAATAGCATGAGTGTGAAACCTCTCAGTCGCTGATGGGTTATTTTCACAAACGAAAAATATTTATTTTGATAACTCGATTCTTTCCCTTGCTTCTGGTTTGCATTTTCCCGCTCACAGTGTTCGCGCAGGATGATAGTACCTCCGCTCGCCTTGGCACGATCCGTGGCGTCATACTTGAAGAACGCTCACAGCAGCCGGTCCCGCGTGTTCGTATTACGATCAAAGGCAAAAAACTTGGCGCGATCTCCGCAGAGAACGGTGAGTATCGCATTGAGAAAGTACCGGTCGGTCACTACCTGCTTACAGCGTCTGCCAACGGCTATACGACTGCTTCGCAGGAAATTGTTGTGGGTTCAGCGCGTCAGGCAATTGTTGATTTCGAGTTGCGCGAAAGTTTACATGAAGGCGATAGCATCGTCGTCACCGCAAATCGTGCGCTTGCGCCGATCAACCGCGTCGCAGCCGTCAGTGTGACGCCCTTTAGCATCGAAGATGTGAATCGCCACGCTGCAGCATTCCAGGATCCTTCGCGCATGGCGCAGAATTTCGCAGGCGTCTATGGACGCGGGACAACGAACAACTACATCATCGTGCGCGGGGGCTCTCCGATGGAGTTACTGTGGCGTCTCGATGGTATCGACATCTTAAATCCGAATCACTTCGGCAAGAACGGATCCTCCGGTGGCTTGGTCAGCGCATTCAGCTCGCAGATGCTGGGCAATAGCGACTTCATGACAGGCGCATTCCCCGCCGAGTACGGGACGAAAATGTCGGCGGTGTTCGATCTACATACACGCAACGGAAATACCGAGGAGTACGAGGGTACGGCAGAGATCAGCTTTAACGGGATGCAAGTGCTTGTCGAAGGTCCTATGCCCGGACTTGACGCGAGCTCATTTATATTGAATTATCGTCATTCGACTATTGCAGTGCTCCGCGATCTTGGCATTATCGATGGCGATGCCATGCCTGACTTTGACGATGCGATGATCAAGTCGAGATTACGTCTTGGAGCAACCGACCAGATCGATATCACCGGACTCTGGGGATATGCGACGCTCGAATCGGATAATACCGATGGCGAAGAGATCGGCGCTGGATCAAAGATCCTCTTAGGCGGAGTAGACTGGCAGCATATTTTTTCCGATGGCCTCATTAGTCATCTGAAGATCAACAAAACAAGAAATTCATTCAAGGACGGGATCAATAACTCCGGCTATCCCGAAGAGATCACGATCGGCTTTACGACCGTCGAAGCACGTCTGAGCTATGTGCCAAATGCGATCACCGGTATTGACGTTGGTGTTGTCTATCAGCCAGGTACGTATAGCATCGAAAACTACGACGGCCTCTTCTTTGCAGACACGAGCATTACTATCGATGGGTACCGCGCATTCGCGAACTGGAATTGGCATATCATGCCGGAGCTTGTCTGGAATGCCGGACTCTTCACGCAGGTGATCGACCGAAATAACCGCGTCTCACATGAGCCACGTCTCTCGCTTGCCTGGACGCCGCTTGAGGAGCATACGATTTCGGCCGCGTTCGGCATTCATCGTCAGCCTCAGCCGATAGGACTGAATTTCGAATTCAGCGAGGCACTTCATTATGTTCTCGGCTATACCTACCGGCCGTACGAGGACCTGATGATCAAACTCGAAGGGTACGTAAAAGAGTATGACGATATTCCTATTCACGCCTCGACGAAAGATAGCTATTCATTTCTTAACGAGGGCTATGCCGGCCGCATCGACTTCAGCGATCTCGTGCCGAATGGTACCGGTAAGTCGTACGGCGCGGAGTTAACGCTGCTCAAGCATTATGAATCCGGCTACTATATCACGGCAACTGCCTCGTATGTGCGGCAGCAATTCCAAGGCTCCGATGGGATCACGCACTTCGGTACGTTCGATAACATCTATATCCTCAATGCGCTCTCCGGATATGATATAAAGCTGAGCGAATCGACGACGCTGACGCTCAGCGAGAAATTCACCATTGCAGGCGGCGGTATGTACACACCATTCGATATGGCTGCTTCTAGAGATGCCGGATACGGCATCTACGACTCCACACGTGCCTTCGGCGTTCGCGCCGAGCCGTACTACCGTCTTGACATCAACGCAGAATTCCGCATCAACTGGAGTTCGTCAGGACTCGTCATCTTCCTCTCCGTGCTCAATGCGCTCAATACAGAGAATATCGTCTACCGCTTCTACCGCTATCCGGACGAGATACGCGGGGAGAATGATCTGCCGATCATTCCAGTGCTTGGGATCAGGTATGAATTCTAGCGCTTAGCGGTCTTGATAAATTTTTCGGTTATAAGCTTGTCGCCTGCGATCACGCGAATCGTGTAAGCGCCGTCAGCAAGTTGAGAGATATCGATCTCGACACCATTTTTCGATACCATAAACGGAAGTGAGAAACTGACACCGTACATATTCACGGCAGTCATATAAACAGACGATTCGCTGACGCTGCCAACTTCGATCGTTAACGTACTGGAAGCCGGTTGCGGATAGGGTGCTGTGGTTTTCCGCGCATCATCATCTACACCTGCCGTGCAAGGCGTATAGGTTAATATCTTTACCCCCGTCCAGTTAGACTGAAAGGGTATGATCGCGATGATGTACGAGAGGTAGATCCTGTTATCCTCGATCGATACACCCCAGGTTCCAAGCTGATTGTCGACGCCTCCATACATGTTGCAGGAATCGGGAGCAGCCGGGTTTGAGACATCCAACACATACATATCGCTCTTCCCGGTCGAGACGAAGAGCTTTTTGCAGGCTTTGCTAAACTCGATCTCATTTGCATGGACGGAGGCGGCAAACCAATTCCCGGTCACGCAGCCCATCGGATTCCACCAGCCGACAAGCTTAATATTTGCCGTATCGGCAATACTCAGGACTTCAACTCCACAGTAATCGACCGCTACATAGAGCAGCGTATCGTCGAGAACGAGATTATTATACGCCCTTGGCTTACCGTTGAGCAATGGATTGGAAAATCGGCCGGTCTCGCGCGGATTCTGCTTATCGGTGGTATTGATAATGCGAATACCGCCTGCGTCGTAGCAGAGGTAAACGATGCCGTCTTTTACTTCCATCCCACGGGCGTTGTAGAGATCGGGATTCGGATTTGGTGTCGGATAATTGATATCAGGAATGAACTGCGAAACAAACTTGATATCGGACTTATCGCCGATGTCGAAAATGATGAGTCCGTGCCGCATCGCACCTAAGTACGCATAATTTCCTTCCACGTTAACGATCCCGCCGCCGCCGCTATCCTCGAGATTCCGCCATGTGTCGGTGACAGTTGCGCTTGCAGGCGTCGACACATCGACGATGGCAAAGCCGGAGTGCTCCGGATTCGTGAAATGATTGCCGAGCGAGAGA
>JANWLI010000037.1 GCA_025450975.1 Candidatus Kapaibacterium sp.
CGGAAATCGAAATCGGGTTGTGTCGAGAGTGTCAGTCCGACAGTCGAGCCCTGATCGTTCGGCTTGATGACGATGTTTTCGCCAACTGCTTGCTGGAAGTTCGCTTCGAACGCCTGATATTCCTGCTGCGTGCTTGCCTTGCTTAAGAATCCCCAGCGTGGCGTGCGAATGCCGCAGGCAGTCATGAGGATCTTGGTGTAGGCTTTATCGATGGCGATCGTCGAGGAGCGCGAGCCGCTGCCGGTGAATTTCTTGCCGAGCAGTTCGAGAACAGCCTGGACTGTTCCATCTTCACCGGGGACGCCATGGAGTCCGATGACGACAGCATCGGCGTCGCGGACGGCTTTCGATGAAAGGCTATCGAGAAAGATGCTTCCCTGGGTGAGGGCATCGACTTCTTCGGCTGTGGGCGGCTGGGCGTTGGGCGGGTCGACGCGGAATTCCTTGATCGACATCGTGCGGCCGGTGGCCGGATCGATCAGGGTGACGTCATGGCCGAGCGATTCGTAGGCGCGGGCCATTGCATTGCCGGTATGAAACGAGATCTCGCGTTCGGCGCTCGTGCCACCGAGAAGAACTGCTAACTTCATGAATGGGAAAGTGTTATTGCAAGGCACATAGAACACCTTATGGTGGAAAGAAATCGCCGTTTTTTGGCCAAAAGTGTAACAATTGGAGGTTTGCGGTGTTATTACCGACGCGTGACCCACTTGCCCCGTTTGGGTTCGTTCCACTATGAAGCGAACGACCCGTTTTTATGCATTGTTTAGTGCTTCCATTTATTCTTTCGGACTTAGTCGCAGGGGTTTTCAAATGAGTAGAAGTCGGTTTTTCAGTCGCTTTGGCCTATTTGTAGGCCTGTTCGTCGTATGTACGACGCAACTTGCTTCTGCACAGTGGCGCATTAAGACGCCGCGCGATACGGTCAATGTCCCTGCCAGCAAAGAGCAGAATACCTTAAGCAAACTCAAGCTCAATTCCGGCGTAGAGGCACAGCTTCGTGTTACCGGCACCTTTACATTTAATGTTGGCGGTCTGAGTAGATTCGATGGGGGCTATACCATACAACATCCGGGTTGGAATCTGCCGACACCAATAAAAAGCCCTCCGACGTACGCAAATGTTCAGTATCAGTATGGATTGCGCGTCGTCACATCTCTCGGCATTATCGAAGATTGGTTTAAGCCAGCAGAAAATTGGAATTCAGCAGCCATCTACACATCGCGCGTCATGTGTACGGGCAATGACCTCTGGCTCTATGTTAAAGGACCGACAACTGCATACAATAAAAGCGCAACCGGCACACTCAATGTTCAGCTTGCTCGCTGGACGGCAGGTATTGCTGTCAAAGAAAAGAATGTAAATTTTGGTGGCGTCCTTATTGGAAGCCCGGCGACGTACCTCGATTCGATCGCCAGCTATGGTGTAGATGGGCTTGTCGTGCAGAATATCGAGATCTTCGGTCCGGATTCGGCGGAGTTCAGTTTTATCTCGCAACGCGATAAGGCTTTTACGCTGCCGACCGAGCAGGTAAATGAGATCAAGATCATTTATTCGCCGACCAAGCGCTCACCTGCGACCGCCTATTTGAAGATCACGCTGAAAAATTCGGACGTTCCGAGTCGCGAACAGTTGATCACTCTAACCGGCAATGGGCTGCAGCCTTCCTTTGAGTGTCTCGTCGATACGCTCGACTTTGGCAAGGTAAGGATCGGTGCTGCGTATGAATCGACAAAGGCAGTGAACGTGTGCAATCCGGGAAATGCCAATCTTGTCATAACGCCGCTGACCTATATTCCGGTTAATTATCCTGCTGCCGACAATGCTTTCAGGAAATCGGCGCAGACAGGTATTCCGCTCACGGTTACTCCGCTAAGCTTACAGCAGATCAAGAGTGTCTTTTCACCGAAGTCGCGGCAGAAGTATATCGGCAATCTGGAAGTGACGACGAATGTGAAGAAGGACACTGTTGTCTTTCTTGGCGAAGGCGCTGAGCCGGTGCCCGTATTTTCACGCAAGAGTCTGACGTTCGGGACGATCTATAGTGGCGATCGGGCATCCGATACATTTACCATTAAAAATGTAGGTAATTGGACAGCATCTATTCTTCTGGCACAGATCGAAGGCGATCAGGTATTCTCTTTCGATCCGAACGAGTCCGCGTTCATCCTTGAACCCGATTCGACACGCTTATACACGGTGCATTTTCATCCGCGGACGACGATCAACAGGAATTTCCGTTCATGGTTGGTTTTCTATTACGACGATAATAAGCGCGACAGTGTACAGCTCTTTGGTTCGGAGCTTCAGCCGCCGATCCTGGTGAGCGATAGTATTTACGATTTTGGCAAAGTAAAGATCGGCGCAGCGAAATCTGCTATTGTTACGAAGCTTCGTAATACGGGTAATATTACACAGGTATGCCAGTGGAGTGTTTTTAATCCGTTCAGTATCGTGAAGATACCGGAGATCCTCGCGAATCGTACGGATTCGCTTTCCGCGACGTTTTCGCCAATTGCTCCGGGACCGGCACAATCGTGGGTTCATCTTGCTGCCAGCGGCTACCGCGATTCGATCCTGCTGATCGGCGAAGGCGCTATTGCAAAGGCCATGTTCACACCGAATCCCGTAGATTTTGGTATTGTACCTTCGAATCAATGGAATCGTATTCCGGTGCAGCTGACGGATTCCGGTAACTATCCGCTTCGCATCATTCGCTTCGAGATCACCGGGCCGGATGCACAGCGGTTCAAGGTTCTCGATGCGACTACAACGCCGACAGGCTCGACGCCTATCCTGCCGTATACGTTGATGGAAAATACGAGCATGTCGATCGAAGTCGGCTTCTTCACCAACGCGCTCACGGGCGCTGCGGCGAATGCGACGCTCTGCGTGTACTACGATGATAGCACGTTTGATTGTATTCCGCTCCAGGCGATCGAAGAGAAACAGTATTTGCAGTTCGCTATTCCTGCTGTCGAATTTGGAAAAGTGCGTGTCAATCGTACGGGCCGCAAGGATGTGTCGTTCATCAACAATTCGAATGTAACGCTCTCGGTTGCAACTGTTGTTGCGACCCCGGCATCGGATGCATTTACGATTGTCGGTACACCGACACCGGTGCAGGCGAAGGAGACACTAAACGTAGCGGTAGATTTTACGCCGACCTATCGAGGTGACTTCGTCGGGTATGCACGTGCTTCCGGCGGCGACTTCCGAACGGATTCGGTGCAGCTTCGTGGCACCGGCGCTGCGCCGGTGGCAGTATTCTCGCCGGATACGATCGTCAATTTTGGTAGTGTGCAACTCAATGCTGCTGTTCCGGCGACGCAGACGGTCACCTTACTCAATAAGGGCGACTGGGACCTTACGCGTATCGCAGTACACTTGATTGGCGATCCAACGGAGTTCGGCTACACAGTACTAGGTGGAGAAGTACTGGCACCCGATTCATCGATGACATTCGAAGTCTCCTTTAGGCCGAATCAAACTATTGTCTACCATACAGCTCGTCTGGTTTTTACATGGGCCGATAGCACGATCGGCACAGTCCACCTTATCGGCCTCGACGAATCGCCGAATGTTGTTCTCGGTGAGAAAGAGGTTAATTTTGGCAGAGTACGGTTGAATACGACGAAGACGAAGCAGGCGAATTTGATCAACACAACGACGAGAACGTTGACGGCGAATAGTGTTCGTATCGAGCCTGCGGTAAGCCAGTTTAGCAGTCCGGGCTTGCCGGGTTCAGTAGCTGTTGCACCGAACCTGATCGACAGAAAACTGGAGGTCGATGTTACGTTCGCTCCGCTGGTGCGTGGCCCGTATAGTGCCGAGCTCGTCATCGATGGCGGCGATGCGCTCCCGGATACGACGTTCCTCTTAGGTGAAGGTGCTGAGCCGATCCCGCAGTTTACCCCGCTGGACGTATTAGATTTTGGCGATGTCCTCTACAGTGTTCCGGTGACACGGACGTTTGAGATCAGGAACATCGGCAACTGGGATTTCCAGAATGTGACCGTCACGATGAGTGGCACGAACATGGCTGACTTCACGCATAACATTTATCCTGCATTCCTGATCGAGCCCGATAGTATCGGTGTGTTTGCGATCACCTTCGTCGCGACGACGCCACTCGATCTTATAGCGACGCGGACTGCAACGATCACGTTTACGATCGATGACAGTACGACGTTCAGCTATGAATTGCAGGCGCGCGACCGTGAGCCATTCAAGACGGAGTTGAAGTTCGACAATCTCCACGCTCGACCGGGCGATGTGATCCATCCGATCTTGCGGTTAGTTAACGCCGTGCCCGATTCGTTACGCGTCAATAATCTTGAAGGCACGATCATTTACGATCCGTCGATCGTCAATCTGGAAAAGGTTGAAATGGGGACGATGCTTGCGAATGCGAATGTCTGGACATTACTCGAAACGAATCCGCCGAGCCAGACACCTGGCCGTTACCAGTACACGCTCACGAGCCAGCTCGGCTGGCTTTCAACACCTGGTCCGCTGCTGCGCCTGACCTTCAGAGCGCATGAGAAGAACATTGTAGGAGCAATGAGTACACTTGAGCACGAGCGGTTTGATTACCCTCAGCGCAAAGAAGTACAGGCGTTGCTGACAAATGGTGTGATCGTGATCGATTCTACATGTGGAGCGACGCATGTAGAAGCAGGTGCTGCGCCGAAAGCAAACTTTATCGAGCAGAGCTCGCCGAATCCTGCAAGTATCTCTGCCGGCGGAACGTCGCTTCTCTTCAAGATCGCAGAAGATGGAACGCCTGTGACGCTGCGTATCATCGATGTTACCGGCAACGAAGTTGCACGGCCGCTCGATGATATCTACTTCACGCAGGGTGCATACCGTCTCAAGGTCGATGGCGCCATGATCAAGACGAGCGGCATGTACTTCTACGAATTCCGTGCAGGCACGGATAAGCCGGTCATCCGGAAGATGATGCTGGCAAAGTAACGAAGTATACAGTTAAAGGAAAAAGGCGCAGTCGATGCGCCTTTTTTATTTGAACGAACAGTTTGTAGTAAGCAAAGCCGTCCGGAAGAGCTTCATGTATTGCTTTTGCGAGACGCTGATCATACCGAACTGCTGCAGGTGTTCGGTGACCATCTGTGCATCGAGGAGGGTAAAGTCACGGCTGCGCAGATGCTCGACAAGCGCAACCAGCGCTGCCTGCGATGCATTGGGCTGCAGGGAGAACATGGATTCGCCGCAGAACGCAGAGCCGAGGGCAAGTCCGTAGAGTCCGCCGACGAGCTTGTCGTCCTTCCATGTTTCGACCGAGTGTGCGATCCCGAGGTTGAAGAGTTCGACGTAGATCGGGATCAGTTCTTCGGAGATCCAGACTTCAGCATCGGGGAGCGAATCATGGCGTGCGCAGTGACGCATGACGTCTTCGAACGCTGTGTCGAATCGGATCTCGAACTTCTCGCGATGGATCGCTTGTCGTAGTGATTTGCGAACGGTGAAGCGTTCGTCGAGGGGGAGGATGCCGCGTGGTTCGTAGTAGTAGAATCCGATGCGGCCATGCTTTCCCTGCGCCATCGGATAGTATCCGTTCAGATAGGCGCCGAGCACTTCTTCGGAAGAAGGAGTAAGCGGGATGCTGCGTCCGGGGTTCACTTGTGCAGGATCAAAAACTCGGTTCGCCGGTTGAGCCTGCGTCCTTCATCGGTAGCGTTGCTGGCGATCGGGCGCGCATCGCCATAGCCGACTGCATCGATGCGGGAATTCTCGATGCCGGATTGGACGAGGTATC
>JANWLI010000038.1 GCA_025450975.1 Candidatus Kapaibacterium sp.
CAGATCTGGCCAGGAGATCTTATCGGTCAAACTCTCCGGATCCTGAACATGCTTCGGGATCAGCAGTACATAGCCGCCTGCAAGCACCGAATGTGCATCGTAGTAGGGCTTCGAGAGATGGAAGGCGACTTTCGTCTTGTCGCCGTTCGGATAGTATACACTGTCGATCGTCATCAGATAATTACGTAGTGCCTGCGAGTTGACGACCTTCGGATTCATCGCTGCCTTGAACGAGAAGATCACGTCGTCGCCTGTCAGCGGCTTGCCGTCCGACCAGCGCACCGCCGGATTCATCGTGAACGTGTACGTCAGGTGATCTTCCGAGATCTCCGGAAGACTTGCGATGCCGGGCATAAGTTCGAGGGTTTCCGGATGCTGGAAGTTCAGTGGCTCCCAGATCTTTTGCTGCACGTACGATGCGTTCGCATCGGTGGAGGTATACGGATGGAGGCGCTCGATATCCGAGAGCTGCTGCCAGACCACATTATTTTTTGTCGAGAGGCCGTACTCGCCGCCGGTCTTTCCATCGGATCCGCCTCCGCAGCCGACAATACAAAACAGTACAATACTTAACAGAGAAAATGTTTTCATTAGTTAGAAGAGAATAGTTTTATTCAAAATCGTGCTCGAAGTACGGAATGACACGCTCAGGCGTTTCCGAGTTCGTCAGTGCATTGGCAGCGATACCCTGTTCGACCTTACGGGCAAATTCCGTCGATGCATCGTAACCATAATGCTTGAGGAGATAATTCAGGGCGATCACTTCTGCGATCACCGTAATATTCTTTCCCGGGACGATCGGCAGCTTCACATGGAGCACATCGACTCCCAACACCCGCACCGTCGCCTCGTCAAGCCCTGTCCGCGTATAGGTTGCTTTCGCATCCCACACTTCCAGGTCGACGATCACTTCGATACGTTTTTGGAAGCGGATCGCGCGGATACCGAACATCTCACGTACGTTGATAATGCCAAGTCCACGGATCTCCATGAAATGACCGACCATCTTTGTTCCCGAACCCATCAGAATGCCTTCGCCTTTTTTCGTTGCGATCACGACATCGTCGGCGACAAGCCGGTGGCCACGTTCGATGAGATCAAGCGCCACTTCGCTCTTGCCGACGCCGGACTTACCGACAAAGAGTATGCCGACTCCGTAGACGTCGATGAACGACCCGTGAATATTGGTGTGAAGGCTGAATTGATCGTCAAGAAAGTCGGTAATCTGATAAATTGCCTGCGTCGTTTCGATCGTTGTCAGCAGTGTCGGAATGCCGCGCTCGTTGCAAATTGCAAGTACATCGTCATCCGGAATGTTGCCGCTCGTAAAGACGATGCACGGAATATCGAAGGAGGCAAGTGTTGAAAATGCCTTGCGCCGTGCTTCCGGTTCGAGCGATTTTAAATAGTACGTTTCGGTATTACCGAAGATCTGCAACCGGTGATGGGTAAAGAGCCCGACGTAGCCGGCGAGCGCAAGGCCCGGCCGGTGCAGGTTCTTGTCGACGATCTTCTTATCGAGACCGCTTTCGCCGGCGAGGATACGAAGTTTGAACCGGTCTTTCATCTGTTCGAAGAAAAACCGGCTCGTTAAATATTCTTTTTGTAGTGGCTTAATGTTAAGCCATGAGAGAGGGGCTTCCTGGGGCATGCGGCTTATTTCTCGATGGCGTTGCGCTCAAATGAGGAGGTATGCGTTTCCTTGAACTTCTTCAATCGTTTTTCCAGCGTCTTGAGTGCCAGATCGACGGAGGTGCCGACCTCTTCGGTCACTTCTTTCGTATGGAGTACGGACCCCTTAATATGCAGGGTAATATCGACAGAGAATTGCCGGCCGACATGGCCTTCCTGATCAAGTATCACGTCAGCGCCGAGGATCTCATATTTTTCAGAGAGACTTGCTAGTCCGCTCTCAATGTATTGTTTAATGTTTCCATTTGCCGAGGCGTGACGGTTTGCGATATTGATATTCATAGTCGTTCCTTCCTATGTACGTTAATGAACCTGTTTACTTTTTTGCTGACCGCGCAGAGCGCGGATGGGCTCTATCATATACTTCTTTCAGACGGCTTGCCGTGACATGGGTATAGCGCTGTGTCGTCCCCAGCGAAGCATGGCCAAGCATTTCCTGCACAGCGCGAATTTCGGCGCCGTGATCAAGCAGGTGAGTCGCAAATGAATGACGCAGCATGTGAGGGTGAGGCGAAGCAACATCGGATGCTCCACGGAAGTATTTCCTTATGATATAATATACGACACGCGGCGTCATTCTGCGCCCATCCTCAAGCAAAAAAAAGGCTTTTTTTTCCGACCCCTCGAATTTGCCACGATTTTGACGGTACTGCACCAACGCACGGATTGCTTGCTCTCCGAGCGGTATAATACGCGTCTTATTACCCTTACCCAAAATCCGTACCGTTTTCTTCTCGAGATCGAGATCGGTCATATTTATATTACAAAGCTCCGATCGCCGTAACCCGCTTGAATACAACAGTTCGAGGACTGCGATGTCGCGCAGCCCCATATTCGACGACGGATCGGGCGCTTCGAGCGCAGTTACGACATCCCGCTCGCTCACAACATTCGGTAAACGCTGCTCTTTCTTCGGCGCGCGGATGAGGCGTCCTGCATTGTATGCGAAATGTCCGTTCGTCACCAGGTACTTTAAGAATGAGCGCAACGATGCGATCTTGCGACCGACCGAAGATGCGGCCAGCGGCTTAGCATGACGCGACGAAAGTGCACGCAAATACCGGCGGATGACGACAACGTCATCACGCGTACCGGCAAGCGAAAGATTTTCCTGCTTGAGAATATCAAGGAATTCGATCAGGTCGTTCTCGTAGGCAAGTAATGTATGAGAACTTGCACCGCGCTCATAGCGCATGTGATCGAGGAACGAGCGTAGATGCTCGTCAAGTTGTGAGCGCAGTATAGCTCCCACTAATAGTTAGGCTGCTTGTCGTTCCGAGATCTCAAGAAGTTCTTCGGTGAAGTCCTTCTTGCAGTTCGGACACTTTAAATAATTACCTGTAGTGCGCGACCACTTCGTTGCAAGCCAATCATTGCCGCACGAAGGGCATGCCTTATTCACAGGCTTCTCATTACTAATGAAATCGCAGTCAGGATAGTTCGAACATCCGTAGAACGTCCGCTTGAACTTCCCGCCCTTACGAGAGATGATATCGCCCGTCTTACACTTCGGACACTTAATACCTGTCGGGATCGCCCGCGTATACTTACACTCAGGGTAACGGCTGCAGCCGATAAACTTCCCGTAGCGGCTCGAGCGGATCAGCAGTTCGCCTTCCTTACACTCGGGGCATACTTCGTCAAGTTTCTCCGGCTCCGGACGGTTGAGCGACTTCACCGAAGTCTTCTTCCCACACTGCGAGCAGTCGAGGTAGAAGCCGAACCACCCGCTCTTGAGCTCGACCTTCTCATTGCCGCAATGAGGACAACTAAACTTCGGCATGTCTTCCGAGAGACGCTCATCGGCCTGATCGAGGACGCTCTTGAACGGAAGGTAAAAATCATTCATCACTTCACCGTAGGTGCGCTCACGATCGGCGATCGTATCGAGCTCCTGCTCCATCTGAGCAGTGAAGTTGACGTTGAAGATCTCGGGAAAACTCTTGATGAGGATGCGATTGACGCTCCGGCCCAGATCGGTCGGATGCAAGCGCCGCTCGCGCTGCTCGACATACATACGCTCCTGGATCGTACCGACGATCGAAGCGTAGGTTGACGGTCTGCCGATACCAAGCGATTCAAGCTCTTTGACGAGCGTCGATTCACTGAAACGCGGTGGTGCCTTCGTCTCGCTCTCCTGCAAGCGTGCGCCTTCGATGTTTGCTGACTGCGCTTCCTGAATACCGTTCGGCAGGCGCTTGCCTTCTTCATCGGGCTTCTCGTTCTCCGAGTCGTCGCCGAGGAGTTGCAGATAGCCTCTGAACTTGATCACCGATCCCGAAGCACGGAAACGGTAGACACTTCCTTCTTTATTATCGGATTCGATCTCGACCGTTGTCTGATCCATCAATGCCGGCGCCATCTGGCTGCCCATGAAGCGCGTCCAGATCAACTCATAGAGATCGCCTAAGCCTTTTTCCTGCGCATCGAGGTAGCGGCGCACCATCTTCGGCTCGAGTGCCGGATTTGTCGGACGGATCGCTTCGTGCGCTTCCTGTGCGTTCTTCGACTTCTTCTCTTTGCGCTCGCCGCCTACATACTCGTTGCCAAAGGTCTTTGCGATGTACTTGATCGCAGCCTCACGCGCTTCGGCTGAGATACGCGTCGAGTCAGTACGCATGTACGTGATAAGACCCGTCAGGCCTTCTTCGCCAAGCTCAACACCTTCATAGAGGCGCTGTGCAAGCGCCATCGTACGGCGCGGATTAAAACGCAATGCGCTGCTGGCAGCAGTTTGCAGCGAACTTGTGATAAACGGAAGCGGTCCGTTCTTTTTTACTTCGCGTGTTGCGACCGAACTGATACGATAGGTCTTATCCTGCGCGTCACGTGCATAGCCTTTTGCCGTGACAACATCGCCGATAAAGCGTGCGCGATCCTCTTCGCTTAAGTCCTGATTGCTGCCTTCGGGATTCTTGAACTCCGTGTTGTCGACTGCCTGGAGTCGTGCATGGATCGGAAACTCTGTTGTTGGCGTCGAAAACTCTGCCCAGATATTCCAGTACTGGATCGGCTGGAAACGATCGATCGAATCTTCACGCTCACAGATGAGACGCAGGGCAACCGATTGCACACGTCCGGCCGAAAGCGACTCCTGATTGTTCGTGCCGATGAATGCCTTCCACAAAAACGGAGAAACCTGATAACCGATGATGCGATCCATGACGCGGCGCGCCTGCTGCGCATCGAAGAGCGAGCGGTCGACATCGCGCGGCGATTTCATTGCCTCTTCGATCCCGCTTTTGGTGATCTCGTTAAAGAGGACGCGCTTGATGTTGTCGTTCTTCGACGAGATCTCATTCATAATGTGGTAGGCGATGGCCTCGCCTTCGCGGTCAGGATCTGTCGCGATAAAGACTTCACTTGCTTTGGCTGCAAGACCTTTGAGCTTATCGATGATGTCCTTCTTGCCCTTGATCGTCGTATACTTCGGCTCAAAATCATTCTCGAGATCGACGCCGAGTTTGGATTTTGGCAGATCTTTGATATGGCCCACCGATGCCTCGACGACATACTTCGCGCCGAGGTACTTATTGATGGTTTTCGCCTTTGCAGGCGATTCAACGATGACGAGTGCCTTTTTTGCCATGTAACTTTTTAATAAGCAACGAGCGCGAGGTTTACCAATTGGGGGTAATCGCTCGCGCTCTATCGGCTAAAATTTGCCGTATGTGCGCTACTGTATGCTATCCTGCAAGCCGAGCATAAAACGGCTTCCGGGGACCAGTGAATCGTTGAAGTGGAAGATCACATCAGCCGATATATCGCGGATCGTTTCGAGTGCGACATTCTGCGCGCCGACGTACCACAAGCGGTCAATGATCATTTCCATTTCACTGTCACCGATGAGGCCGATCTCACGAAGTTGGAGCAGATATCCTCTGGCTTCACGCGAGAGGAGCGAGTGCTCGACTTCATGGAACGGGCGGAACGACATACGTCCAACGGGCGAAAATGGTTTCGCAGCGGTATACATGGCCTCCTGCGTTACGGTCCGCGCAACCTTATCGAAGAGCCAGCTAAAGGCAGTGGAAATTTCGGTCTCCGTGTAGCCCAGCGTACGGAGGGTGGAGGTATCGATGTCGGCCAGCTCCTTGCGGTGCTCCATCTCGCCAACGAGATACATGACGATCTCCATGATGCGCCCCGTGTGCAACGGGTACTCTTTAGTAGAGGATTTCATACCTGGGGATACTGTAGCAAATAAAAATAGGGTAAGCCGATTATGTAAAGATCTCTGCGAGCCAGAACCGCTCACGTCCCTGCATGCGCTTTTTTTCATCCGGAAGTTTATCCGTGAATCCGGCAAGATGCAACAACCCGTGAACAACAACCCGCGTGAGTTCTTTAACGAGATCGGTCCCAAATCGTTCGGCATTTTCCCGTGCCCTGTCCACGCTGATATACAGCTCCGCCTCGATCTGCGCATCGGTCCGTTCAAGCTCGAACGTGATGATATCGGTGTAGTAATCGTGCTTTAAGGCAGCACGGTTCAACACCAGCAGTTCGTCATCGGATTGCAGGACGACATTGATCGCCAGGTCCTCTTTCCCTTCAAGTTCAACGGGTGCTACCCGGCGAACCGTACGGGTCAGATGCGAGCGAAGTTTTGGAATATTCTCTAGTTGCTTACGTCCCTCGCGGGTGGTCAGCATCGTGAAACGAAGGCGCACTTATTTTTTTGGTCGTTCAGTAAAGAGCTTTAACGCTATGGCGGCACGGAGGTCGTCAGGCGAAACTTTGGCTACGTCTTTCTTGGCAAGCTTAGTCGAAATGTTCGAATAAATTTGCATCACACCATAGGAGCTGACAGTTGCCATCGTCAGACGGCCATTGCGCTCCTTGGTCATAAAGGCAACTTCACGCGTCGCATCTGAAATGCGTACGTCGCGGACATCGGTCAGATCGCACGTACCGAGTGCCGACTGGATCAGCACACGGCACTCGTCGTCGATCTCGGAATACGTGATCTCGACGATCGGCGTATCGTTACGACGCTGCGGGTGATATACGAATACGCTGCCGGCCGACTTTGCATCGGTCGATCCAACGGCTATTCCTTCGATGGCTTCGGCGATCTTATCTACTAGTTTTTGCTTAAAGAGCATGAGTGGCGCTTCGTATTCAGAGCGAAACTAACGTATAAACATACGAAGGAATTTCCCCTAGTTCATTTAAGAGCTATTTTTGAAGGATAATGATTGGCTTTGGCTACGATATTCACCGCCTGCAAGCAGGCGAATCGCTCGTTCTCGGCGGCGTCGGTTTCCCGGATGCCCCACTCGGTACGATTGCCCATTCGGACGGCGACGTCCTCCTGCACGCCATTATGGACGCCCTTCTGGGCGCCATCGCGGCCGGAGACATCGGCCTCCATTTCCCGGATAC
>JANWLI010000039.1 GCA_025450975.1 Candidatus Kapaibacterium sp.
CGCGGCGGCAACGAAGTGATCGTGTATTAGTCTGAACCCATAAATCCTAATAATCTCAAAAATCCCAGTTTATCTTGAAGATCACATTCCTCCGCTCTTCCCATGCTGCACCGCTGAAGTAGATTCCTTTAAGCAGATGTGAATGATCGAATACATTCGTGATGTAGACCGAGGTTTCCAGTGAAGTTCTGCCGCTTAGTTGGAATGTGTATCCTCCGGAAAGATTAATGATCCATGCCGGTGTTACGTGAGCACGTTGATTAAAATCGAACAGCCCGGTGCCGAATGTGATATTATCCGGATTACCATTCGTCAGCCCCGACCCATAGTTTGCTGCTACGTTTACAAACCAGTTTTTCGGCTGGTAGTTAGCCGAGAGCACAACCGAGAGGCGCTGATCATGGTCGAGATCGCTCGCTTCGCCGACTTCGTCGATATCGAGAAATCCTCCCGATATTTTTCCGGAGCCATATGCATGGATCACGGCAATATTCGACAGCATTGAGAAGGGAAGCGTCGGGTGATGATACGAAAGCGCGAGTTCGAGTCCATCTGTCGTGACTGTTTCGATATTGACCGGAGTCCGGATAGCGCTCGAGCCGAGTGACTCGTCGTCAAGTCCCGGTGAGGCAAGCTTGTGAAAGTATGCAAACTTTCCTGTCATGCCGAAGCTGAAGCTATGTGTAAATGCTGCTTCATAGAGATCGTCGCGCTCGGCAAGCGTCGCTTCGCCGAGTGAGCCGACATTCGACGCGAGCGTCCGTAGTCCTTCAATATTTGTCGGCATCAAGAGTTTGCCGTAGTAGAGGTAGGCATTCGTCGCTTCGCCAATAAGGAAATTCCACCTAATGCGCGGACTTAGCTGCCGCTGCACCTCAACATCAGGCGCAATATGCTGATCGTAGCGGACACCGAGATCGAACCGCGTCCACTCCAGTGGATGCCACTCTGCCTGGAGAAATGCGCCGAAGTCCGAGCCCTTAAAATCCGAGATGATCTCAGGACCGCTATTGCCTGCAGAATCTCTCGATGTGAAGTGCTCCTTACCTGTCACCGCTTCGATCTGCAAACCCGCAGCCATCGAGAGCTCATGTGAGAATCGCTTTGTATATTTCGACCGCAAACCCAGAGTCATAAACGACCGATCCTCGGCTAGTACATACGGAGTTACGGTATCGCTTGCAAAGTAGAAGAAGGGCTCGTTGATCGCTCCCGGAAGAAAGGCAAGTGCTCCCTGTCGTGAGTAGATGCCTGCAAAGAGATCGCTCTGCCCGTCCGGCTCAGTCGAGATCGTATGAAAATACGATAGGCCTTGAAACGCATTCGTAGTCTTCTGTCTGTCATCGACGATCCCTTGTTCAAGAGAGTCGAAAGGGATTTGTGTATAGGTCCGTCCCCAATTCAGGTTAAGCGTGAGGTAATCGCGATCGCTCAAGAGATAATCGAACTTCCCATAGAGGAAGTAATCAAATCCATGATCGTGCGAAAGATACTCAAGCGGCGGATCGATGCGACGATCCGTTTCCTGCCGCGATGCCGATACGAAGTAGCCGAAGGCATCAAGATGATCGCTTACGGCAAGCGACGCGCCGTTCGAGTTGATCGCCTTGAATGCGCCGATGTTGTCGCCGGCATTGTCATCGGTCAGGTAGCTGCCGACATACGTCTCCGCATCGAGGTGAAAATGCCCGGATGGCACGCGATTCTGCAGGTCAACGATGCCTGCCATCTGTCCGCCATACTCGGCTGCGAAGCCACCGGTATGAAAGACGGCACGGTCGATGACCTTCGGATCGACGACTTCATTAAGTCCGCCGAAGACGCCGAGCGGAACAGGGATGCCATCGACGAGATAGGTGAACTCCCCATGCTGACCGCGGATGTGCACCTCGCCAGTCGTCGCCCGTGCCGCACCTGCAAGATTCTGCTGGATCAGGCTCGTGATACGCGAGGACGGTGCAGCATGGTACGTCTCGGCCTCAAAGACCTGGTTGCCTGTTTGAATGTCAACTGCCGTGATCTGTGGCATACCATCAGCTACGACAATAACATCCTGATGCTCCTCCTCGACAAGTTTAGCATCGAGCCAGACATGGGCAGAATCGATCAGGACGGAGTCGGTGAAGGTCGTATAACTGACGTAGCGGATAGTAACAACGTAGCTGCCTTCGGCCACATCGTTAAAGACTGCAATACCGGCCGGGTTAGTGATGCGTCTTGCAACGACAATTTCTCCGCGCCGCAACTCGACTCGCGCAAGCGAAAGGGGTACATCATGAACTTCATCGTAGACCCGCACGGTGAACGTAACGGTCTGGCCAAACACGTTACCGGCAAACACTAGTAATAAACATTTCCAAAAAAGGATACGCATAACATCTAAAAAATTGTGATAAATAAAACGACGAGTACGATCGGTTTTAGATCGTACCATAAAGCAGAAGTGGAGTTAGAAGTTATGCAGTAGGAGGACCGCGAAGTGTACGAAGCCGGACACAAGAGCGGATGTAGATCTCCTCATGTGTGGCTTGTGGAGCCTCATCAACGGAGGTCAGCGAGATCGCAGAGAGAGCTGTAGATTCGGTAGAAACTGTCGGGCCTTTTGCGCAGAATTCGCAACCATTGGCGTGGCTGTCATGCTCTATGGAAGCAGAATACGCAGACCTGTCATCCTCATGCCCGTGGCCATGATGCACGATATCATGCATTGCGCTTGCCGTCGAGAGAACGACAACACAAAGTGCCAGAATGACGCGATATAGCTTGGCGATCTGCATGGAACGGGGGACAAACACGGACGAGATGGTAAATAAGTCCGGATAGCTAATAGGGGATCGTCGGGGGCGTACCGCCGCTTTCAGTGACGGTAAGCTGGCTTAATGGATAGCTGCGGACTTCACCGGTATCGAGTTTAACCGAGGCCGAGTCCTTCGAGGAGTTGACCAAAACGATCACTCCGGGCCCGTCAGGTGTCTGAACAAAATCGCCGGGTTTCATATGCGTATGCTCCTAGAGAGATCCCGTGAAGGTGAGAAATACTTGTCGGGGCGACACGATTCGAACGTGCGACCCCCTGCTCCCAAAGCAGGTGCGCTACCAGCTGCGCCACGCCCCGATTTTCAGAACCGCACTCCTAACGCCCGTTCGCCTAAAAAGATTTACCTTATTGGCTTAGGTAGATAAAATCGCCGTACGACGTATATGAGGGCTTGCCATCCCCATGAGGCGTAGCCGTGACATACACGCGATACTGGCCATTTAAGAGGTTATCTGCCTTGAAGTGATAGGTATTCGGGCCTGCCCAGTGATTGTCGAACCTGTAGGATTCCGTAGAGCGAAGTGGCGTAAGGTTGATGCGTACGAGGATCTTACAATTTTCCTTCAGCCAGTAGATAACATCGAGTATGTTGTTGGTCGGATTCGGGAATGATGGCTGGAGATCGATCACACTTTCTGCAGGCTCCCGGTAGTCGCCGTCATCAGGACCGTCGATGATACCGATCGAGTCGGAACTCAAACCTTGCGTTTTAATGACACCGTGAAACCTGTTATTCTCGGTGCCGCCTTTAACAATATCCGACGTCGTGAGATACTCCTCTGTAGTCAGCGATCGTACTTTTAGTTGATAGAAGTACGGATACCAGTCATTTTTTGGTGTCTGGCAAAGATCGACAAAAAATGTATCGAAGATCGAGATGGCTGTGTTCGGTGCGAGGCTGAACGTATCGCTGACGAAGCGGTACCCATAGATGGAGCGGATACGAGTAGAATCGCTAATAAATACGCCTCCCTCTAAAACGCCATATTGGATCTCATACTGGATCGTATGAAGCGTATCGGTTGCGTTGTTGAGCTTAAATCCCAGATACGCATCGTAGTACGTACCGGTATCGACTTCTTCGAACCATCGCCCGCCGCCAACAAGCGACACCGAAGGTTTGCCATCGTAGTGTAATCCATCCAGGGGTTCAGTGGGAGCGGAGGTATCGGACTCACAGCTCAACAGCATGAAGGGTAGAAAAACGAAAAGCAAAGGATATCTCATAATGAGCGAAGCGTTTATGGATCCATGAAAATTTATCTGAACTGGAATTTATGGAATTATTGGAATTTTTGAAATTATTTTTTGCTCGGTCTATACTTTTTATTGGTAAACCGATGAAATTGGAGGCTTTTTGCACCGAAGTTAATCAGGAGCCCTGTTTCAATGTTGTATGCCTCTAAATAGTTTATAGCTTGAGCAATATGAACATCTTCAAGTTGCGTGATGGCTTTCAGCTCAACTGAGATATTGCCGTCGACAAGAAAGTCAACCCGACGTGTGCCAATATGCTCGCCTTTATAATAGATTGGCATTTCATGCTCTCTTCGATGGAGAATCGCATTCTCGCGTAACTCTATGCTCAGTGCTCGCTGATAGATCACCTCCTGAAATCCATTTCCCAGAGCGGCATGAACTTTCATCGCTGCGCCAATAATTTTACCACATAAATCGAATTCTTTGAAATCCTTCATGCTGTAAATGAAAATTTCAGAAATTCCATAAATCCCAAGAATTCCAGTTCAGACAGAAGATGGTGCCTGTACCTACGGCATTAATATACTTCCAAAAGAGGAAATAATCACACCAGGAGGACAATCACAACGGTATATTCCCATGCTTGCGCCACGGATTCGTCTGCTTCTTTGTCGAAAGAACCTGTAATGCCCGAATCAGCCGCAAACGTGTATCCCGTGGCTCGATCACATCATCAATGTATCCGCGCTCGGCGGCCGTGAATGGATTTGCAAAACGGACCCGATACTCTTCGATCAGCTCTTCTTCGCGCTTCGCCTTGTCTTTTGCTTCGGATATTTCTTTTTTGAAGATGATCTCGACCGCGCCCTTCGGACCCATAACGGCGATCTCCGCCGTCGGCCACGCATAGTTCATGTCGCCGCGAATGTGCTTGGAGTTCATCACATCGTATGCGCCGCCATACGCCTTACGCGTGATGACCGTCACTTTCGGCACGGTAGCCTCAGCAAATGCATAGAGCAGCTTTGCACCCTGTCGGATAATACCGCGCCATTCCTGCTCCGTTCCGGGAAGGAAGCCAGGAACATCTTCGAAGACGATCAGCGGAATATTGAAGGCATCGCAGAATCGTACGAAGCGCGCGCCCTTCACGCTGGAGTCAATGTCGAGCACGCCGGCAAGCGCCATCGGCTGATTCGCAACGATGCCGACAGATTCGCCGTCCATTCGAGCAAAGCCGACAATGATATTCTGTGCATACGCCTTATGCACTTCAAAGAAGCTATCGCGATCGACGACTTCTTCGATCACCGATTTCATATCGTACGGCTTGTTCGCGCTGTCGGGAATGATCGACTCAAGTGGCTCATTCGAGCGTGTCGGATCGTCATCACTTTGCATCCGCGGCGTCTTCTCCCGATTCGACTGCGGAAGATACGTGATCAACTTTCGTAAGCCCTCGATGCACTCAAGCTCGTTCGGCGATGCAAAGTGTGCGACGCCGGACTTCTCCGCATGCGTATCGGCTCCGCCAAGGGCTTCGCTGGTAACGTCTTCGTGCGTGACGGTCTTAACGACGTTCGGCCCGGTCACGAACATGTAGCTCGTGCCTTCGACCATCCAGACGAAATCTGTAATGGCAGGAGAGTACACCGCGCCGCCGGCACAAGGGCCGAGGATCGCCGAAAGCTGAGGGATCACGCCGGAGGAAAGTGTATTGAGCAGGAAGATATCGGCATAGCCGCCGAGCGAAACAACACCTTCCTGAATACGCGCTCCGCCTGAGTCATTAAGGCCAATGATCGGTGCGCCGACCTTCAACGCCATTTTCATGACCTTGACGATCTTCTCGGCATGCGATTCGGAGAGCGAGCCACCGAAGACGGTGAAATCCTGGCTGAAGACGAATACCGTTCGTCCGTGAATGCGGCCGCAGCCCGTAACGACGCCATCGCCAAGCGGCCGGTTCTTTTCGAGGCCGAAGTCGTTCGAACGGTGGCGCACGAACATGTCGAACTCCTCGAACGACCCTTCGTCAAGGAGCAGGGTAAGACGC
>JANWLI010000040.1 GCA_025450975.1 Candidatus Kapaibacterium sp.
GTATGTTCGAAAACCTTGGCGGTGCCGAGCTGATGCTCGTCCTATTAATTATCCTCATCTTCTTTGGTCCGAAGAAGATCCCCGAGCTAGCGTCTAGTTTCGGCAAGGGCCTCCGTAAATTCCGCGACGCAAAAGCCGGTATGGAAGAGCAATTTCGCACGGCCATCAAGGAGCCTGTCGCGATGATGAAGGAGGCGCAGAAGAATTTCAACGCCGATGCGACTTCTGCCAAGCAGGGATTCGAGAAGCGCATGAACGCAATGCTTAACGATGAGACGCAGGCCATGCGCGAATCCGGCGATGCAGTGAAGTCGCAGATCGAAGACGCTGTAAAGTCGCTCGAAGAAAGCCAGCAGCCGCAGATCCCACTCTTTACGACTCCGCCGAACGAGTATGCGAGAATTCCGGAGCCACCTACAAACGCCACGGAGGTTGTGCCCGGCGGTGTGAAGATCCACAAGTTGATATGATGGAGCCAGGTTTCCGATTAGGGCTGAAGTTTGGGGCCGTCGTACTGGGCGCGGTGATGGCGCTGGCGATCAATGTCTTGCTTTTTACTCCATTGATCATACCGGATCCATGCGCCTACCATAATGGCGAGGCAAAAGCGACATTTATTTTCAAGATCTTCTTCGATATCTTCGGCACCACTGGCCACCATCCTGAACATTCATTGGTCAACCTCATAGTGACAACTATTTTCGGAGGATTTGCCGGCTGGAAGGTAGGCAGGATATTACTGCGGAGTTATGATCGATCGTCTGGAGAATCGGTTGCCTGTTAAAAAAACTCATCGTCGAGGGTCCGTTCTTACCTACTTACTTCCGGATCAACCCTGTTGTTGTCACCTGATTGCCGGATTGAACTCTTACGTAGTAGCTTCCCGAAGCAAGTCCGTTGCCATCGATCGTTGCCTCATATATTCCTGCGCCATGATACGCATCATGAAGCACAAGCACTTCGGCACCGATCGCATTAAAGACCGATACGCGGAGCACACCTGCCGGTATCTGAACCCGGATAAGCGAACCCGAGATGAAAGGGTTTGGTACTGCGGTGACCTGGAGATTACGCATCGTTGCTGAAGGTGACACGGACGAACCGCCGCCACGGATAAACGGGAGTGTTGGGAAATCCTTGAACAGTACACTGTTCAGACGTGCGTCGTCGGCGCAGAACCAGTCTTTGAGTACGGTTGCATACATAGACCGGAAGTCATAGGCCATCGGGAGATTATCCTCGATCTCGATCTTGTCTGCAATGATCGGATTCGCTCCGATAATGCCACCTTGTACAGGATGGCCAAATACAAACTGCGGACCTGCAGCGCCGTGATCGGTACCTTCGCTCGAATTACTCTTAATGCGACGTCCGAATTCGGAGAACGTCATTCCCAGGACATCTCTGTGTTTATCCTGGCGTTCAAGTTCATCCAAAAACGCTGCGATCGCATCCTGCAAAAGCTCAAGCAGTTGTGGATGGGTGAATGGCTGGCCGCTGTTGCCTTTCGAGTTCTGTGAATAGTGTGTGTCGAATCCGCCAAGGGTCACAAGGTAGACGCGCGACTTTAAGCCGCCACAGATCAGCATTGCTGCGATCTTCAGCTGGTCTGCCAGTGGGTTGCTCCGATGCGGTGGCCAAAGCGAAGATTTGATCGTTGTGCTATTTGCCGTGTTCTGCACTTTGACGCCAAACTTGTTTACCTGTTCACCGATACTGCGGACAAATCCCTCGAGTTCACCGGCCCGCGTCGAGGCCAGCGTGGTATCGTCAGTATCGACGTTGAAGTATCGGTTAAGGTTGGTGAACGCCATACCCATACTTGCCAGCGTTCCATCGAGTGTCGGCGAGAGGATGGAGCCGATCTGGATCGCCAGCGGATCGGGCATTGCATCGTTGGGATAGCCGAACGGGTAGTTCGGATACTCAAGTTCGAGAAACCTGCCCATCCACCCGGTACTTACATACTGATTGTAATCGGATGCGGTCGTCCAGATATCGGTCGACCGGAAATGCGAGAGGTTGGGGACGGGATACCCAACAGATTGAATGATCGCCAGTTGTTCCTTATTATAGAGATCGCGAAATCCGGTGAGTGCCGAATGCAGACCGACAGTGTCGGTAAGTTTGATGATATCTTTTTCGGGTACGATGATCTCCGGTCGTGCCGGCTGCAACCTATCGTACTGATCGAGCGGGATGACCGTGTTCAAGCCGTCATTGCCGCCAAAAAGCTGGATGAGCACGAGCGTACGGTCGCTGCAATCTGCTTGCGGCATCAGGGCATCAATGATCGGGTTGCGCGCAAGAGCACGGAGGCTGTATCCCCCCAGCGCTACCGGAAGTACGGCAGCAGGAAGTGCTGCTTTCAGAAAATCTCTGCGTCTCATGTACTTACATTAATTGGTAGCGTGAAATACCTAACAGGTACCGTAAAAACGGTTGCAACTTCGTTTCAATATTCAGGCGGAAGAGTACATTCTTCGAATCCGATGCGTAATCATTCCAGCGTTTACGCCACTCCGTTTCGGTAATTGAGCCGAGGAAGTTGGCCAATGCTTTCTCATGCTGTTGTTGCGAAAGCGGCATCGGAAAGATCCATTGAAGCCATTCACGCACAACCGTCACTGCATCGCCGGGATCGGAGACGCGGCCAATATATTCAAAGACCTCGATGATCGCATAGCCGTAGTCTTCGTCGTACCGATAGTGCGCAACACTGAGGTCTTCGACAAACCGGACACGTTTTTGGATCGTGTCGGCATTGATCCAGATCTTATCAAACTGCGGCGGCTGGTAATAGGCAGGGAGTCCGGCCACGCTTGGCGGATCGAGCAAGTCGTACTGCTGTATGGACAGGTCGTTATAGACCGGTCGTAACGCTCGCGCCCGTATCGCCGGGTCCTGGGGAGGGAACAGCTCTTCTTCGAGCGTCGCAGTAAAGATAGACTGTACCTTAAAACTGCGGAATGTCCCGATCATCAAGTCAACTGGATTCTTGATCAGGGCGCCGCGCACCGAAAGATCGAAGAAATGCGCGCTCTTGAACAGCTGTGCTAAGACAGGCTTGATCTCGTAATTACCATTGGAAAATGTTTGTGCAAGCGGTGCGATCACCGTCGTCTCGATCTCGGGTGTAATGACCGTGTTGACAAACCAGCGGTAGAGCTTCCGGCAGAGATAACGTGCCGTCTCCTGCTGCGCAAAGATCATCGTAATAAGATCGTCCAGCTCTATCCGTGCACCGGCTTCGCCTGATCGACCGGTGATAACGGTGTTCTGGAATCGGGCAGAGAACTGCTTGTCGGTAGTATCATGGAGCGAATCGTCGAACGTTGTGCGAATATTTGTGAGATCGCTTCCGTCATCACGCCAGCCGGTAAGCACTCGTGCTGCGGCCAGTACATCCGTCTCTGTATAGGTTGTATAATCTCCGGGTGCTACTTCCTGGCCTTTGCCGATCGTAAATAGCTCCTGCAGCTCGCGTGCGTAGTTCTCATTCGGACCGGTTTTCGTATTCTGATTACCATTAAGGAAGACCAGCATGGCCGGATCGAGAGTTATCTCTTTGGCAAACTGCCGGAAGTTGCCGAGCGCGTGTTCACGCAAGAGCATGTGCTGCCGGAACATATAGAATGCCTGCAGCACCGTGAAGCCACCGGTTGCAAAGTGATTCGACCAGAAGAGCACCATTTTTTCTACAATGCTCATCGGTTGTGACAGCATCTGGTCGATCCACCAAAGACGTACGTAGTTCAGATGCGGCGTGTCGTTATCGAGGGTCCACTTCGCCGGATCCCACGGATCGCCCATGACGAGCGAGACAAGATCGTCTGTGTACACCGGGGTTGGCGGCGAGATTGGCGAGGGAGTGTCGAGCAACAAGTCGACAGCCTGCTCCATCGAACCCTCGAGGATCTTCGCCACATCCGTTTGTCGGACACCGAACATCGCCCTGCGGAGCAGGTGCGCAGCCTCCTGATAGGTCCAGGGTCCGGTATACTGTTCTACTCCTGCTGCCATGCTATGCTCCGGTGGTGGTTCATACTAGAAGGTGCTAAGTTACAAACAAAAAACATACAAAAAAAGCAAGCCTGAATAGCTTGCTTTTTCGCTTGCGGAGGGCGAGGGATTCGAACTCTCACACCCTTGCGGGCGGCGGTTTTCAAGACCGCTGCAATACCATTATGCGAGCCCTCCGGATTGTGCCGAGCGTTTCTAACGATACCCCGCAAAGGCACGTTCCGCTCCCGGAAATTAGCCTGCTCTTAGCGGTGTTTCCACCTGCCAATGAAAAAGCTCTCCATCGTTATCCCCGTCTACAACGAAGAAAAATTCGTTCAGGAGCTTGTTACTACCGTGCTCGGCGTCGACCTCTCCAGCCTCGGCCTGGGGCGGGAGATCATCATCGTTAACGACGCCTCGACCGATAAGACCCTCGAAAGCCTGAAGGTATTCGAGAGCCACGCAGATATCCGCATTATCTCGCATACGATCAATCAGGGAAAAGGGGCGGCGCTGCATACTGGCTTTGCCGCTGCGTCGGGAGATTTTGTCGTCATTCAGGACGCCGATCTCGAATACGATCCGCACGAATACCTGCGACTACTCAAGCCCATTATCGACGACAAGGCCGACGTCGTCTACGGCTCGCGCTTCACCGGCGGCGATGCGCATCGCGTGCTCTACTTCTGGCATTCGGTCGGCAACAAATTTCTCACCGTCCTCTCCAACATGTTCAGCGATCTCAATCTCACCGACATGGAGACCTGCTACAAGGCATTCCGTACGGAGATCCTGCGCAAGATCACGTTGGAAGAAAAGCGATTTGGCTTTGAGCCGGAGATCACTGCGAAGATCGCGAAGCTTGCCAAGCGCGAGCGCGTCCGCATCTTTGAAGTCGGCATTTCCTACTATGGCCGTACGTATCAGGAGGGAAAGAAGATCGGCGCCAAAGACGGACTGCGGGCGATCTGGTGCATCCTGAAGTATAACCTCTAGTATTACCTTACTTCGTAACCGTTTCTCGTCTCGATCACTTTCGGGAGCCGCCGGTTTGCTTCAAACTTGTCGTAGATCGTTTTCAGGGATGTCCAAAGACCGGTATGAGTTGCGTTTGCTTTAACAAGCTTGTCAAAAGTAGCTTTATGTAAGCGCGCAGGGAAAATATGGATCGGGATCTTCTGCTGGCCACCAGCTTTTGCCCGGACCGCCAGCGTATACACTTCCTCGATCTTATCATCGGTAAGTGGCAGACATCCGATAGTCACGCAATTGCCGTGTACGAAGATATCGCCTCCGGGTGGTTTTCCTGCAGACCGCGCCCGGTCCACCGTATTTGGATAGGAGACGCCAAGCGAAAGATGAAAGCTGCTCTGTGGATTAAACCGGTCGATATAATACGCACCTTCCGGTACCTGCATATCTCCCTGTTGTATTTTAGGTCCGAGCACACCGCTCGCTGCGCAGATCGGATAGCTTGCAAGCAGCACAAATGAATCAACTCTCGCGGCTCGCGACCAAACCTCCAGCGCCCCTTCCTTCTTAAATGCGCGGAGATAGAGCGCTTTTGGGGGGTATGGAAGTCCTTTTGCGGCGCTCAGTGCACGCAGCGATGAATCTTTTTCCGCAAAGGCCGATTTAACCCGCGGCATGGCAAGCTGCTGACGGAGGAATATCTCCGTGGGGAGAAAAACGCTTGTCAGCACCAGAAAAAGAAGCATGCCCATCGTTCATGGGTGTACTTTTAGTTGCCACCCAGGTTTCGAGGTAATTTTGCAATAATGACTCCATTCGGCAAAGATATCCGCCATCGCTGGCTCCTTGAGGAAGACATCCACTTTCTCAACCACGGCTCATTCGGCGCCTGCCCGCGCGACGTCCTCGTAGCGCAAAGCGAGTGGCGTTCGAAGATGGAGATGCAGCCCGTGAAGTTCTTCACCGTCGACGGTCCGGAAGGCCTGAAGCGTGCAAAGAAGATGCTTGCCGATTTCATCGGCGCCAAAGATGAGAATACCGTCTTCGTCGAAAACGCAACGACGGGCATCAATGCCGTTGTCCGCTCCTTCATGCCGTCGTTCCAACCTGGCGACGAACTGCTGAC
>JANWLI010000041.1 GCA_025450975.1 Candidatus Kapaibacterium sp.
GATGCGGTCGTCGCCTTTTTGCTTGCGGCGGGCGACGGCAACATCCATCGGCACATCGAGCAGGAACGTGAGATCGGGCTCGAGATCGGCCGAAGCGAGCTTGCAGATATGCTCGACGTGTTCGAGCGGGAGCTGGCGGCCATAGCCCTGGTAGGCGATGGTCGAATCGGTGAAGCGGTCGCAGATCACGACCGTGTTCTGATGGAGCGCCGGCAGGATGACTTCGCGCACGAGCTGGGCCCGTGCTGCGGCGAAGAGCATCAGCTCTGCTTCAGCTGTGAGCGGGCGTTCGAAACGGTGCTCGAGCACGAGGCCGCGCACATGCTCGGAGAGCTGTGTGCCACCGGGCTCGCGTATGAGCATGGAGTCGATTCCCTGGGTTTGTAAACGTTCGTAGAGGAGTTGTGCCTGAGTGGATTTTCCGCAGCCGTCAATACCTTCGAAAGTGATCAGCATACTGTTCTTCGGAATGAGATTTAGTTACTCTGCAAATGTACAACATTTTTGGGCAAGAAACAAGCCATCCATGTAACCATTTTGCCTGCAAATAGTTGATACAGGCAGATCTTGTAACTTACCCGCCTATTAAGAGTTCTAGAAGGCAATGCACAGGCTTATTATTGTGGTCACTTTGTTCCTCGCTGCCGGTGTAGGGGCGCAAGATATTAGCTGGAAGACAGCGGGCGCGACGCTTCCCAAGACGCAGTATACGTTGCATGTTTCTCGTGACGGCGAGTTGTATGCGTATAGTCAGGTATCTGATTCCGGAATTTACCGTTACAGTGCCTCAACCCGTGATTGGCGCAAAGTCCGCGACGGTTCATTTGCAAAGCTTCAGGTGATCTCGCCGGACCTGGCATACGCAGTCGAGGTGAGCCTTCAACCTACTCTCACTGTATTCACCGAGGGTTTCAATAAAGCGCTCGCCTTTAAGGATACTTCCGGTGAGGCGATTCAGGTAAGGGATTATGCAATCGGCCTCGATACGGTAATTTATGTTATCCCGTTCGATCAAAACCTGATCCGTCGCTCGACTGATCTTGGTAATTCCTGGGCGACCTTAGCCGGATCGGCGGGTATGTACTATAGAGGGCTCACTATCGATGCCCACAATTCGGTCTACACATGGAATACTGCAGGTCTCGTTCGACTAAAGTACAGCGCAATCATTTGGGAGGATGTTCTCGTCTCCCACCCGGGAGAAGTAGTAGTAACATGCACGAAGACTAATGAAAACATTTTTGTCGTGACATCGAACGGCAACCTATATAAAAATGGAGATTCGCTTGCAGCGCTGACAGAACCTAAGTGGTATACTATTAGGGATGGTTCGCTTCTTGAGCATGGACGGGGAGCTTCACTCTATTATCATCCACCGTTCAGCTCCCCTTTATACTCGCTTGATGGCGGCAAGCAGTGGGATACACTTCGCATTAACGGCAAGCCGCTTTCAGCTGGCTGCTCCATAGCATGCGATTCAACCGGCGTTGTCTACGCCGCGCCGAATGACGAGAAGGAGCTAAATCATATTCTTGTTTCATCGGATAATGGAGCAAGTTGGATCCCGTTAACTTTGCTACTTGATCAGTTCAGTTTCATCGGCTGTAGCTCTGAAGACGTTCTCTATGGCAAGGACGCGACGGGCATACTCTCTTCTACAAACAATGGTGAGTGGTGGGAGGCAGAACACGTACCTGGGATCAAGCGTATTTACTCAACATCCATTGGAGTTGACGGAGAGTTGTTTGCGGTATGTCGTACCGATAGCAATACCGTCGTACTCGGAACGAAGGTTACCAAAAGCACTCCCTGGCGATTTACGTCGCCAATGCCACAGCAGGATGCCATAACTCCGTACCGTGTTAGCGGCAGGTTCCCAACCGGCGAACTCTGGGCCGCCGACGAGGAAGGGTTCTTCTCCGTAGAGGAAACCGATGGTTCATGGCGAAGCTCTGTCGTATTGGATGTACCGGGAAATGGTATCCGTGGAGCAGCGGTGATCGACCCTACCACGATCGTCGTTGCCGGGTTCGCGGAGATCTACCGCTCCACAGATAAAGGTAAAAAATTTCAAAAGGTCTTCAGTCTCCGTAACGAAGAGACCGGCATGGTCGTCACTTCTAACGATACCAGGTGCTATGTGCTCACAGACCACGACCGGCTCTTACACTCGAGCGATAAAGGGGCCACGTGGGAGATCTTCGTAACACCTACTTCCGATCAGCACATCGACGTAGCCATTCTTCCTACAGAAACAGTCTTTCTATCAACTTCTGCCGGTGTCTTCATGAATAAATCCGGTTTCAACAATACATTTACCTGGGAAGATATCAGTGGGAAATTGGAAGGTTTTCGTGTAGTTAATCTCGCACAACAAGGCACTAAGCGGCTCTATGCTGGAACGATGGGAGGCAACGTCTACTTCACCGACCTTCCGGGATCGAGCGTATCGAAGCCAGGGGCAGATGATCATCCGATAGTGTATCCAAATCCTGCGCTGGATCGGTGCTATCTTTATGGTGTAGATGCATCTGCGGAAGTTGCTATCTACGACCTCCTGGGAATTCGAGTCCTTCACACCATCTACGACGGACAGCTAGATGTTTCCAACATACCGGCTGGTGTGTATCAGGTCGTAGCTGGCAACTCCCGGGCGAACCTCGTCATCCACCGGTAGCAATTTTCGAGAACTGGCATCCGCGCAGGCATAAAATCCTTTCTCGTCCGCAGATATTCATAAATTTGCCTCCCACAACTATGCTCAACAAACGCACTATCACCTTCTTCCTGCTTGTCGCTGCAACGTACTGCCGTGCTCAGGATACGTATGAGGAACGGATCACCTCGATTGTTTCCGCAGGCAAAGAGGATTCCGTGCGCATGGAAGCCCTCTACACTACGCAGTATCATCACCTAATGAGCGAGTTTCCGGAATGGGCGCTCTATGCTGGCTATGAGCGCCGATACGATAAATGGACTGACGATTCATTCGAAGCGAATGCACGCCGCAAGCGTGAAGCAAGGATCTTTGCCGATGCACTCAAGTCGATCGACCCAAAGTACCTCAACGACGAGTGGAAGCTCAACTACGATCTGCTTGTGTACTCGACGAACGAACATCTTACGAGCCTGCAATTTCCGCAGGAGTATCTGGCGATCAATCAACTCGGAGGCGTGCAACAGGATGTACCCAATTTTCTCGAATTTCATCCGCGCAAGAAGCTCTCGGACTTCGAGGATATGCTGACGCTGCTCGAAGGGATTCCGCTCAAAGTGTCGCAGACGATCGCCTGGCTTCGCGAGGGCCTTGATAATGGCATCACGCCGCCGAAGATCACGATGGGCGAGGTCCCGCAGCAGATCTCGAACCTGATCGATCTCAAGGATGAGGATTCCCCGCTGCTGCAGCCATTTGCTGAAAAACCAAGCTGGATGTCGGAAGCAGAGATCGACGGTTTTCGCAAACGCGCACGAGCCATTTATGCGACGAAGGCAAAGCCATCGTTCGAGCAACTGCGCAAGTTCATGACGGATGTGTACCTACCGAAGTGCCGCAAGGACATTTCGTGGCGCTCACTTCCGCAAGGCCGGGAGTGGTACCTCTACTATGTAAAGAACCACACAACGACGACGCTAACACCGGATGAAATCTTCGATATCGGCATGAGCGAGGTCACGCGTATCCGCGGTAAGATGGATAGCATTAAGAAATCCATTGGCTACAAGGGTACACTACAGGAATTTTTGAACTACCTGCGCGCCGATCCGCAGTTCTTCTATACCGATTCGGCGAGTCTGATCCATGGCTATATGGTGATCTCGAAGAAAGCCGATGCAGAGTTAGTGAAGCTTTTTGGAAAACTGCCGCGGACACCGTATGGCGTTGTGCCTGTTCCGGCGTATGCGCAGAAGTCGCAGACGACGGCATACTACAATCAGGGATCGCTGAAGCTTGGACGTCCGGGACTGTTCTTCGCAAATACCTATGATCTTCCCTCGCGCCCGAAGTGGGAGATGGAAGCTCTGACCTTACATGAAGCTGTGCCGGGACATCATTTGCAGATCGCCATTGCGCAGGAGCTGGAAGGTGTTCCCGAGTTGAGAAAAGAAGAAGGCTACACAGCTTACGTCGAAGGCTGGGGACTCTATGCCGAGGCGCTCGGCGAAGAGATGGGATTTTATCGCGATCCATATAGCAAGATGGGACAGCTGACGTATGAAATGTGGCGGTCGATCCGTTTGGTTGTCGATGTCGGTATGCATTGGAAGAACTGGACGCGCGATCAGGCGATCACATTCTTCGAAGAGAATGCGGGCAAGGCGAGCCATGATATCGAAGTTGAGGTCGACCGGTATATCGTGTGGCCGGGACAGGCGCTTGCGTATAAGATCGGCGAGCGAAAGATCAAGGAGCTTAGGCGCTTTGCGGAGAAAGAGTTGGGCAGCTCGTTCGATATCCGGAAGTTTCACGATGTCGTGCTTGGAGCGGGAGCACTTCCGTTGAGTGTGCTTGAGGGGCGCGTGCGGACATGGGTGAAGGCGAGTAAGTAGCTTGCAATTCTGAGCGACAGCGAAGAGTCTGTCGTCCCTACGGGACTTTTTTATCTGTTGCTCATCGTGTCCCAGCACTGACGTGCTGGGCTGGAGCACTGTCGTCCCTTGCGGGACTAAAATTCAGCTTAACAATTTAGCTTACAGTGGCAGTTAGTCCCGACAGGGACGGAAGTGTTTCAGCCCAGGGCGTAAGCCCTGGGACAGCATTACAAAAATAAGAGGTAAGTCCCGTAGGGACGACAGAATGGGTTCGGATTTGTATAGATGCCGACTACAAGACATCAAGGGATTCTTCGCCTACGCTACGCTTCGGCTCAGAATGTCGGCACCCGAGAATTTACTTCCCCCCTTACGGTGTTGTTAACGACCTATCATTAATCTGTTGTGTGACATGAAGCGTATCCCTATTGCAGTTCTTTTACTATGTGTTGTTCTCTCAGCCGCCGCTAAAACCTTACCAATTTTCCAGTTAACGACTTCCAAGCAAGCCGTTGCCACGAGAGTTAACGGCACCTTCCGCTTTGCCCTCGACCAGGGAATGCTCAAGGACGCCTACGGCCAAAAGAGCTTTACGACTTCCCTTTCGCGCTATGCATTCGATCCGACCGACCTCGAAGGTTTGACGGATGTGCAGCTCGACCTTACCGAGTTCAGCATAGTCAGCGAGAAGACGCATGTCATCGTCCTGACCGAAAACGGCGAAGTGCCGGGGCCAATGCCAACTGTCCGCACGTTTCGCGGCCCGGTACGCGGGATCGCAGGATCGCTTGCAGTGATCTCGATCGATCCGAAAGGCACCGTCTCCGGAATGGTGCGCCTCACGAACAATACCTATACACTTGGCTCGAATCGTGGGGAGTTGAATGTTGCGTATCTGACCAAGACAAGCGATATCGAGAACTCGGCTAACCTTGGGCGTTGCGAGATGTTCGATGAGACGCAGTATGTAAAGAACACAAAAGTTGGCCGCACGAAGAACAGTGGCGCTATGCCGCAAGCTGCAACGCAGAGCATGACGATGGCCGTCGATGTCGACAAGGCCGGCAACGACTTCTTCGGATCGCAGAGCGATGCCACAAACTTTATCACGTCGCGTTTTGCAACGATCTCTGCCGTCTATGAAGCTGAACTGGACCTTGGCATTACGCTTGGAAGGATCTTCATCTATGCAGTACCTGACCCATACGCAAATTCTGCTAATACCGATCAACTCCTGCAGAAGTTTACGAATCATTGGAAGAATAACAACAGCGGTGTCGATCGGACGCTTGCGCATTTGTTCTCCAAACAGGACCTTGACGGACCCAATGGCGCATCGGGCCTGGCATGGCTTGCCGGTATGTGCAGAAAGGATATCGGCTATGGCGTGACGCGCATCATGGGCAGCGAGCAATTCCCTTCTATCGATGACGGCGTTATCGGCCATGAGGTCGGCCATAATGTGGGCTCTGCACATACACATAATTGTCAGCAGTATCAGCCGCCGATCGATTCGTGCGTTGCTGCCGAAGGCGGCTGCTATCCCGGCACCAAGCAGGTTGTCGGCACGATCATGAGCTATTGCAACCAGAAGAACTTCACGTTCCATCCGCGTACGAGAGTGGTGATGAAGGATGAGATCGCGATCGCTCCGTGCCTTGGCTCGCTGGCGCAGATCCAGGTAAAGACGGACTCGGTGCAATTCGGCGCTATCGTTGTTAATGTATCTAAGGATACGCTTCTTACGGCGCTTCTCAAGAATACCGGTACGGTGCCGCTGACGATCTCATCGATCCGCATCGAGAATGTGGAAGTTGAAGATGAATTTTATCTGGTAGGATTACCGACATTACCGCGCGTCCTGCAACCGAATGCCACGCAGAACATCACCGTTGGTTTTAAGCCGGCGTATGGCGGCGATCGCTTCGGCGATCTTGTTATCGCGCATAATGCGACGGGTGGACAGAGTGTGATCGGGTTGCATGGTGTCGGCGCCGTCCCGCTTCCGATCTTCGAGACAGAGGTAGATTTCGGCACCATTGAGACTTCCGGTAACTACGATACGACCTTTCTCTATGTCGACAACATCGGCGACGCTCCGCTGACGATCTCGAAAGTCCAGTTATCAGGTGTTAGCGCTTCAGAGTTTTCGATCGTCTCCGGTCAGCCGCCGCCAAATATCAGCGTACCGGCAGATGCACAGGGCTCGATCATTCTCCGTTTCACCCCGACTTCGATCGGCCCGAAGAATGCGCAACTCAGCTTCACACATGATGGCTTCGATCCGCCAAATAATGTTGACATCATCGATCTGTATGCGGATGTCGTGAGTTTGGCGAGTGTCAAGCCGGGTAATCGCTCGTTAACGGCATCGCTCTCGGTTACACCGAATCCGACGAGCGAGAAGATGACGATCGATATTAAGAGCGAGATCGCCGGCGAGGCATGCCAGATCGTGCTTGTCGATCAGCTTGGGCGTACGGTTGCCGAGATCGCAAGCGAGAAGCTTACGGCCGAGGGGCTGCATACGGTTTGGACGATCGATCCGCATATTGCGAGCGGGACGTACCAGCTCGTTGCGAAGATCGGCGGCGCGCAGCTTTCGGAGCGCGTCGTGATCCTGAAAAAGTAAGTTAGTACTTTGCCAGCAGGTGCTCGCAGAGGTTGGACAGCCGTTTCTCGATATTCATATCGGTAAGCGGCTGTTCTGCTTCCGGCTCGACGTAATGGAAGCTGATGCGACCGTACGTTGAAGCATGGAAATCAGGTTTGCGGCGTTCGACCTTGCGCATTTCGTCGAGGCGTTTCATGTCATAGTCTACCCACAGTTCTGCTGCCTTGCGGGCTGCTGCCTCTTGGTCTGTGTGCAGGAGGAGGTACTGATTGGACTCCGTGTTCGTATAGTCTACGTGATGGGTCATGGCTTGTCTGTCTTATTTAATGTGAACCTGTATAAGTATAATGCAAAAAGCGTGCAAATGTTACGTTTAGGGGTCACTCTGCGTATTTCTCTGCGTCCTCAGCATCTCTGCGGTTAACACCCAGGGGGACGAACCGCAGAGGCGCTGAGGGCGCAGAGGTAAATTCACGCAGAGAATTAGCTATAGCGCATTTGAAGTAATCCGGGGCGGTTTTCGTCGATGGCGCGGAAAACGCTCGTTACTTTCCCAAGTACCTGAAAGACTGTATCTTCAAGGATTGGAATGGGTTTGAAGCTCTCGTTCGCCGGCTCAAGCTCGAAGGTCCCCTTCTTTTTACGGAAGGTCTTGACCGTGGCCGAATCATCGAGGAGGGCAACGATAATGTCTCCGTTCTCGGCAGTCTCCTGCTGGCGGCAGATGACGTAGTCGCCGTCGAGGATGCCGGCGTCCTTCATGCTCTCCCCTTTTACCTTCAGGGCAAAGGTGCGGTCGGCATCGCGGAGTGGCTTAAAGGCTAGCCACCCCTCGACGTTCTCGACTGCGAGGATCGGTTCGCCTGCAGTTACCCTGCCGACTACGGGCACAGAGCCGGCCCGGCGTACGCCACGCTTCTCATACGATGGACGCACGACAACAATGGACCGCGAAAGGCCCGGCTCGGCCCGTCGGATAAAGCCCTTCTTCTCCAGGGCTTCTATGTGCTTCCGGACGCCGAATGTCGAGGCCATATCGAGGGCCTCGCCGATCTCCGAGATCGTCGGCGGGTAGCCGGAAATATCGATGAATTCTTCAATAAAATCAAGTACCTGCAATTGGCGCGGCGGAAGGTCCGTGCGCTGTCCTACGGTTGCTACAGAATCCTGCATACTCTAATCCTTTCTGACTACGATAAGAGGTCGTAACCCCTTTATTTTCAAGCTCCTAATTGTGCACCTCACACCCCCGGCATTCCCCTTTGGGCAATTGCCCGCCTGAGTAGGTGCTCATAAAAGCATGTACCAATATAAGCAAGGTTTGTTTCATTTCCAAATTTAAATAGGTGCCCGCAATATTAAATCTTTCGGGAAAACGTTAGAATCTCCGACTCCCTGTTATTCTTCGAATTCTAGCCGTAAATCGTTGAAAACGAGGTATTTTTGCTCCAATGTCAGCCCCCATCGACATCTTTATCTCTTACTCATCCTACGACCGCGAGAAGGCATTAACGCTTGCAGGCGAGCTTCGTAGGAACGGATATGAAGTATGGATGGATCAGGATGGCATAGGGGGCGCACAGAATTGGTCCAGTGAGATCGTCGATGCGATCAATAAAACAAAGACGGTACTTTTTCTTATTTCGAAAAATTCTGTCACCTCCCATAATTGCGCAAAAGAAATTCATCTTGCCAATGAGAAGTATAAGAATATTCTACCCGTTGTCTTAGAAAAGACGCCGCTCCCGGTCCTGTTCGAGTACCCGCTTGTGGGGTTGCAGCGCGTTCCCTACGAGAGGACCGAAGCAATACTGCAAGCGCTGGAAGTTTTAAAGAGTGGGAAAACGGTACTCGAAGCGATGTCCTCGCACAGCAGGATCGACGACGGCATCATTCGTCTTGCTGTCTTGCCGTTTGAAGATCAATCTCCTGGCGGAGGTAACGATTGGCTGGCAAGCGGTATGACAGATGAGTTGATCAATACGCTTGGTTCGCTGGAGCGAATGCGGGTAAACCCAAAAGGAGATGTCCTCTACTACAAGAAAAACCGGCCAAAACTCGAAGAAATAGCGGCGGACCTGAAATGCAGGTATCTCGTTGACGGCACGGTTCAAAAAGCAGGAGAGCGAACACGCATTAAGGTGTCTTTAACCGATGCACGAGAACGTATTCAACTCTGGCATGAAAAGTATGATGGTATGCTCGACGATATATTCGATCTGCAGGATAAAACCTGTTTCGCCATAGCCGAAGCGTTAAAGCTCACACTCACATTGGATGATGAAAAGAAGATCGAAGCTAAACCAACGGAAAATGCCGAAGCGTACGAGTTGTGGTTGAAAGGGAGGGAATATTTCATCCGCTTCACGCGCTCCGACAATGAGCGTGCTCTCGGGCTCTATGAAGCGGCTCTGCGACTCGATCCGTCGTTCGCCGATGCGCATCTTTCGGTTGCCCTTACTTCGCTCGATTACTATCACAAATATTCCCGCGATGAGGAGTGGATCGCCAAAGCCCACGAGCATATTCTGCTGGCAGAGTCGGTCACCGGTGAAACTGCGCCGATCAATCGGCTGCGCAGCACACTCGCTCGTATGCGCGGACACCAGGAGGAAGCATTAGCGTATGCCGAACGTGCCGTCCAGCTCGATCCGAAGTATCCGGCTGCGTACGAAGCACTTGGCTATGCATATCGATCCCTTCATAGAAGAGAAGATGAGGTGATCGCCCGTAAGCAAGCTGTTCAGCTTTGGGAAAGCAGCTTCATTGCGCACTTCAATTACCTTATCGTACTTGCAGAACTCGATGATCCTGCACGCCTTGCCGAAGCCGCACGTACGGCCTTTCCCGTCTTCGAGCGCCACCTCAGGCTTACCCCCGACGATCACAATGTGCGGGTACAATATGCGAAAGTACTAGGATGGGCAGGTGAACACGACCGATCCCTCGCAGAAGCTCGAACGCTCGAAGCAAATGAACATCTTGATGGTCATGCATTGTATAATCTTGCAGGTTTGTATTTTAAAGAGGGAAAAAACCAAAACGGACTATCGGCACTTCGGAAGGCGGTCGAGCGGGGATACCGCAATATAGACTCCTTCCGTCATATGAGCAAGGTGCCCCAACTTCACGATATGCCGGAATTCGCAGCGCTGATAAAGGAGCTGGAAGAGAAAATTGCGAACGAGCAGCATGGCTGACATTTTCATCTCCTATAGCTCGAAAGACCGCGCGCAGGCCGAGCAGCTTACGGAGCTGCTTGCCTCGGCGGGGCTGTCGGTGTGGATCGATCGGTCCGGCATCGATGTGGCTACGAGTTGGTCCGGCGAGATCGTCGATGCGATCGAAGGATGCAAGGCGTTCGTCGTTCTGCTCTCGCCGAATTCCGTGGAGTCGGTCAATGTCGTCAAAGAAGTATCGCTCGCTGCCGAGCAAAAGAAGAAGATCCTTCCACTTGATCTCGAGCCGGTCGAGCTCCCACGAGACTTGAAGTATCACCTGGCCGGATTACAGCGCACGTCGATGACGAACATCGACAGCATCATCCGTGCACTTGGCAAGCTCGGACTCGAAGCGACACAGGCACCATCGATTAAACTTGTCAAGGAGACGGATTCGCGCAAGAGTTTGATGATCCTGCCCTTCGAAGACCTCTCACCGACAGCAGACAACCAGTGGTTCGCTGATGGGCTAGCTACAGAACTCATCTCTGCACTCTCAAATGTTAAGTCGTTAAAGGTAACAGACCAACAGACGACAAAAGAATTTAAGAAATATAACGGACATCTCACTGTGTATGCAAAGGAGATGTCCATCAGATATTTCATACAAGGCTCGGTACGGAAGTTCGGCGACCAGATCAAGATAACGTCATCGCTCCTAGACATCGAAACTGGCGATCA
>JANWLI010000042.1 GCA_025450975.1 Candidatus Kapaibacterium sp.
GTTAAGGTCCACCCAATTATTGTCTTGTTTATCCCGGGCTACTCAACTATCTTTGTATCGTTATCAATGTGTGCGTCGTGAAAGTGTGGTAATATAGTTTGCCTTATCAGAAAACACAGATAACATGGCATGAGGGCCCGGTACGGGTGGTTCTTTGCTGGGACCCCTCATTTTTTTTGATCTCGAAAAGTTTAGAAAAGCGTCTGCCTTATTAAGACGAACATCACAATGGAGCCTCAAATAGAGCATCTGTGCTGATACCGAGGCTTCTCATTTTTTTTGAGTGTATAACTCTTAGCATTCATGGGTACTAGGGCAAACCAATGCTCTGAATGAAATGCGATTCTAGCGTTGCTTGGGGGCAAGCAGGCTAGGATCGCAGAGTTATTTTGTCCCCTTCCGTCTCTCTTCCAGCGTGTTCCGTAGTGGCCGATTTAACCAGAGCGAAACGCCCGCCCTATTCCAACGTAATACCATCATAACACCACTCGGCGGAACTCTCTGTTTCGCTGCGGAATTCTAAACTAAGGATCCTTTATACACAAGGAAGTACAAGAGAAACATAGTTGAAAGAAACATTCGAGTATTTTACGACCCATAAGGAACGCGAAAAGGCGATCATTGTCAGTATCGTGCGTTCCGCCGACGAAGCAGGCCGCGCCGCCACCACCGAACATCTCGACGAACTCCAACGACTTGCCGACACAGCCGGCGCAGACGTCGTTATGCGTGTCCAACAGGAGCGCCCGATACCGGATGTCGCCCTGTATCTGGGCAAAGGCAAAGTCGCTGAACTCAAGACGCATGTCGAAATGCTTGAGGCACAGATCGTCCTATTCGATGACGACCTTTCTCCGGTGCAGGTGCGTAATCTTGAAAAAGAGCTTGGTGTAAAAGTCCTGGACCGTTCGGGTTTGATCCTCGATATCTTCGCCTCGCGCGCCCGAAGCCGCGAAGCAAAAACGCAGATCGAACTTGCGCAGCTCGAGTATTTCCTACCACGCCTGACGCGCCAGTGGACGCACTTATCGAAACAGTACGGCGGCATCGGCACAAAGGGACCCGGCGAAACGCAGATCGAAACTGATAGACGTCTCATCCAGACACGCATTTCAAAACTTAAAGAGAAGCTCGGCCTGATCGCGCGCCAACATTCGACACGCCAGGAAGGCCGTAACGACGAGCTTGCACGTGTGGCGCTTGTCGGCTATACCAATGCAGGCAAATCTTCACTGCTCAATGCCATCACCTCCGATAATGTCTTTGTCGAAGATCGATTGTTTGCTACGCTCGACTCAACAACGCGCGGTGTCGGACTCGACAGCGGCAGAAAAATCTTGATCACCGATACGGTCGGGTTCATCCGCAAACTCCCGGCGAAGCTGATCGCATCGTTCCGTACAACGCTTTCCGAGATCGAGCATGCCGATATACTTCTGCATGTGGTTGATGTCGGCCATGCACATCGCGATGAGCATATTACGGTCGTCGAAGAAACACTCGCTGAGCTTGGTGCAGCCGAGAAGCCGATGATCCTCGTGCTTAATAAGATGGATCTTGTGCCTAAGGATGAGCGCCCGTCGCTCGATGCCTTGCGGGGTAGGTATCCACACATTGTTTCTGTCAGCGCTGCCAAAGGCTATGGCATTGCATCGCTGCGTGAAGAGATCGAGAAGGTGTTGGCAGAGTCGTCGCAGGAAATGACCGTCCAGGTACCGATCAACCACTATGAGATCGCATCGCGGCTTCATGAGCTTGCCGAAGTTAAGGAGCGGGAGTACGACGACCGGTTCATTACATTGAAGCTATCGGTGCATCAAAGAAATTCTGAGCGTGTGAAGCGCTTGCTGGCGAAGGCAGCTTAAGGACTCTTACGCTCCCAGCAAATTCCTGGCTTCGACAAGCTTCGCTCTGATCGTCTTCAGTTCGTCGACGATAGCTACCACTTCTTTCGAAACCGGAGGCGGGATGATCGCTAACTGGTTCTTATCTTTTACCGGCCTGGCCTCGACGGGCTGGCGTTCGAGTTCGCGCTCTTGCTTGAGGACGTTACGCGCACCTTCGATCGTATAATGTTGATCGCGAAGTAATTCTTTGATGCGTGCAACGACCTTGATCTCTTTCTCAGAATAGATCCTATTGCCTGCGCGGTTCTTCAGCGGCTTCAACTCGTCGAACTCGGTCTCCCAATAACGAAGGACATATTGTTCGATGCCTGTCATTGCGCTGACCTCGGAGATCGAGCGGTATAACTTGGGAATGACATATTCCTGAAGCGAACGGCGATGCCGTTCGACACTTTCGTCTACCGGAGTTGCGACTGGAGGTGTTGTATCAAAAAATTCGCCTTGGATCACGTTCCGACCTGGTGCCTCTCGTTAGTAATGCAAATGTACAGAATTTTCGCTTAAAAAACAAGCCCGTACACAATAGATAACTCAGGCAGGCACAGTTTCGATCACAACAATTGCTTCGGCATTCGTTTTTGAATGCGAAAGGGAGAGGTGCATTTGATAATTATTCCCAATGATGGTCTGGGCCAGCTGTACCATTGAGCCTTCAAGTACGAGGTAGGGTTTTCCGGTGAAGTGGCGTCTAATTACTACTTCTCTCCACCGAAAGCCACCACGAATGCCTGTGCCAAGTGCCTTGGAAAAGGCTTCTTTTGCCGCAAAACGGGCTGCAAAGTGTTCGGCGGGCTTGGCACTACTTTTGCAATAGGCGATTTCGTCAGCATGGAAAATCCTGCTGATAAACCGGTCACCGTACACAGCTATGGTCTTTTTGATACGCTCAGGTTCAATCGTATCGACTCCCACCGAGAAGATCATACCAGCGTTAAGAGATCGGCGATACTTTTAAGTTCATAATCAGCTCCATGATCGTGTCTGCCAAAAGTATCCCCGTACCGAGCAAAAGCGGTTTTCATGCCGACGGCCTTGGCCCCGGCAATATCGCGTTCCGGCCAATCGCCGACCATCATGGTCTGGTCCGGGGCGGTGCCCAACATTTCCAGAACTTTCAAGAACGGTTTTTTACTTGGTTTGTGTTCTTGAGTATCATCGAAGGTCACTGCCACACTAAAGAGGTGGTGAAAATTGATGTAGCACAACCGAAGCCAAGCCTCCCTGCTCGGGGCATCGGTCAAGACGGCAAGCTTCACTCCCCTTCTGACAAGTTCAACCAACGTAGCCGTTACGTGTGGATAGGGCTTCAACGCAGCCTCGCGAGCCCTCCTGTAAGCAATGATCCCCGAAGCAAGAATACGATGATCGAGCTTCTGAAAAATGTCGTAAATGAGGTCGTCAAACACCTGTTGGTATTCGATGCCTCGCTCTTTGTAGATCGCGTCGATACGGCTCTTCACCTCGTTGCGGTCCAGGCCAATCCCTGCATCGACCATCGCGTCGATAGCAGCATCAACGGCCCTCGTTTTCATACCCATAAAATCGACCAGGGTGTTATCCAGGTCGAAGACGATCGCTTTAAGCATCTTCGAAAATACAGAAACAACTGGAGGCAGTCCCCCGTAGTGCAAAAAAGTGGGTTTTTGTGCAATTTTGTGTATATTTGCATTAATCAACCTTTTCCACTCAACAGGCAGGCCGGAGTAGTGGCAGATCTTCCTTCGCGGAAGCGTATTGCCGATGTTACTCTGTCACGCATGTTGCGTAGAGAAAGGAGTCCATTTCATTTATTTCTCACTGACACATTATGAAACAGAATTATTTTAGAGGCCTGCTGCTGGCTGCAGCACTGCTTCTTACGGTTTCAGCTAACGCCCAGATGCGAACGACGACTGGGGATGAAGTAGCTACATGGCCGCAACATCTTACCTTCGGCGTAGGCGCAGGAGCCAATATCAACTTTGGCATGGGCGATTACGTAGTCGATGGCAATACCTATTCAAGCGGTATTGGCGCAGGTCCTGCATTCTTTTTGCTCTTAGAGGTACCTCTGGCTTCAAACTGGATGCTCGTTCCACGGTTAAGTTACAATAACCTCAGTGTGCATTTTACCGATGGTGACCCGGGCGTACTCACCAGTAATACCCTACCGGGCACTGTTGCTTCCGATCTTTCGGCCAACGTTCAGTCGCTCGGTGCCGATGTTCTCGGTAAATACTCGTTCAGCAGCTTCCATATCCTCTTTGGACCTCATATTGGAAAGCTGATCAGTAAGACAGGTGCTCATGGCAGCAGCGCAGCAGGGGCAAACTCAACCACCGATCTTCCGGGAACACCTGATCTCTTCGCTTCTCTCGGATTAGGTTTTGGTCTCGATATTCCGATCAACGATCGTAATACCGTATGGCTGACACCAGAAATCTTTGGCTCGTACCCGCTCACCGATCTCGGTAATGGCACGAAGCTCGATATCGCAACGATCCGTGGTGGCATCGCACTGAAATTCGACATCAGCCCGAAGGAAGAACTTCCTCCGCCGGCACCGACTGCAGCACTGGAAGTTGGTATCTCCGCACGCGGCGTATTGCCGAGTGGCGAACTGACGGATGAGCCGGTCGTACCGCAGCAGAGCACACGTTCACGCGTGTCGATGCCATTGCTTCCGTACGTATTCTTCGGTACCGGAGAATCCGATATTTCCTCACGCTATTCGACAGCAGGCGCAACAGGATTCAGTATTGAATCGCTTGCCGGCCGTAACGAATTTGACGTGAACCATGAAGTGCTTAACGTTATCGGTGCTCGCATGAAGCAGTATCCGACGTCGAGCATTACGATCACCGGTTGCAATGCGAACTCGGGTACCGAACGTAATAATGCATCGCTCTCACGCAGTCGTGCAATGTCCGTCCGCGATTACCTAGTGAACACCTGGGGTATCGCTGCAAGCCGCGTCGTTATCGATCAGCGTAACCTTCCGGAAATTCCGACCAACCCGGTAACAAAGGCTGGTATGGAAGAAAACCGTCGCGCAGAACTTTCGTCATCCGATCGCCGACTCCTGGAGCCGGTGAAGATCGAAAGTCGCGCCAGCGAAGCACTTGGTGAGACGGTCGTCCGTTTCGACGTCACGACACGTAACGCTCAGTTCTATAACGTCACGGGCTGGAGACTGACGCTCGATCAGAATGGCGTACCGGTAGGTACGGCACAGACCGGTGTTGGCCTTCCGTCATCGCCGATCACCGTCAACATTGGTGATGCAACAGCATACATCAACGAGCCGGTACATTACCAGATCGTGCTTACCGACGATATGGGCCGTACGTATACTGCTGATGGCATGACACGCGTTGTTTCGCGAGCAGTCGATATCGACAACCTCGAGAAGTACGCAATGCTGTCGTTCGATTTCGATCGTGCAGAGATCAACCAGTCGGCACGCGAGATGGTAACGCTGATCGCAGAGAGCGTATCGCGCGATGCAACAGGCGTTGCGATCAACGGCTACTGCGACAACACAGGTACCGACGAGTACAACCAGGCACTTTCCGAGTCACGTGCAACATCGGCCGCAAACACCCTGCGTTCGATGACGACGTTGCCGGCAAACACTGTCGTGCAGGGTCATGGTGAACAGAGTCCCAAGTTCACGAACGACCTGCCGGAAGGCCGTCAGCTCAACAGAAGAGTGGAAGTCGACATTCAAAAGTCAAGTCGATAATACGATCATAATGGTCGTCAGAGAGCGAGCGTGTATATTGCACGCTCGCTTTTATTTTACAAGTTGATCTGTTAATGGCGCAGGAGAGAAAACAGCCGGTTAAACGAAGGAAATACCTGTGGTGGCTTATTGCTGCTGCAATATCGTTCGTCTTCTTTGTGTATGCAGTTTTCCTGATGCCGAATGCATCACCGAGCGCACCGACAGACCCGGAGCAACTGATTGTACCGAAAGGCGCGTCGCTAAGCGACATCGCTGATTCCCTCTCTACAAAAAAGCTGATTCGTTCGGGCCTTACGTTTAAGATCGCGGCAAAGGTCCTCGGCAGCGCATCGAAGGTGCAGGCCGGAAGTTACCAGATCGCCTATGGCCTTTCCAATACTGCCATCCTCTCGCGCCTTACCGGCAAAGAATATGCGATCTCCTTCGATGTAACGATCCCCGAAGGGAGCCACATTCGAAGGATTGCCTCGATCGCGCAGGCAAAACTCAATCTCGATTCTGCGCGGATCGTCTTCCTTGCCAATGACACGGCATTCCTACGAACACTCGATCTTCCCGACGGCGCGAAGACAGCCGAGGGATATCTCTTCCCCGATACCTACAGATTTTACATGTCGCTCACACCGGCAGAACTCCTTCAGCGAATGCATTCCCGGTGGAAAGAGATCTTCCATGACTCATTGCGCACTAAGGCGAGGACGCTGGGTTTAAGCGTGCATGAGCTTATGACGCTGGCCGCAATCGTTGAAGGGGAAGCACAAGCAGCCGAAGAACGCGATACCATTGCAGGACTATACTGGAATAGACTGAAGATCGGGATGAAGCTTGACGCAGATCCGACCGTGAAGTATGGCATGAAGCTCGATCGCCCGATCACTGCGGCCGAACTGCGCATCGACAATCCGTACAATACCTACATGCGTCCGGGGCTACCTCCCGGTCCGATCAACAATCCCGGGCTCGCTGCGATCAAGGCAACACTGAATCCGGCTCAGCACAAAAAGATCTACTTCGTCTCCCGCGGCGATGGCTCGGGCAGGCATTTCTTTTCCTCCAGCATCGGCGAGCATAACCGGTCTATCGCGTTGAGCAACCGCAACAACCGGTTGAAGCAGCCTCAATAAAAGTCTAACATTCAGCAAGAACTCTAGCTCACAAATTGGTATTGTGATGCTATGAATACGAAGGTACTCATCGCCTCATGGTTTCTGCTCGTGTCGTGTGTTGTGCTTGGCACAACTGAATCGCTGCGGAAGCTTGGAATTTCCGCCGAGCAGGCAACACAACTGGTGCTCAGTTCTTTTGGCTTGGGCACACCGCAGCTGCCTGCGACGATCTCTAAGATCGCGGCTAATGCCAGGGTGACGATCGTCGAAGATGCTCTCCAATTTGCCAAGGAAGTAACACGGACTCCGGAGTTTAGCGAGTGGTGGGCGCAATTCCGAGATGGTCGAAAGCCGACACCGCCAGGTCCGCCGAAGACAATGGAAGCATTACGCAAAGAGCAGTTGGCCAAATCGCAGAGGGATATAGATCAGCTTAAGAAGGCTATGACTGATGTAGCTGAGGATCAGAAAGCGGTCTTCAAACAGACGATCGAGATGATGCAGCAATCGATGGAGCAAATGGAGGCAACAGAGACCGCACATGACTCAGAGATGAACATGTATATGCTTCAAGCTTATGAGCAAAGTCTCTCAGAACACAAGCAAAGTCTCGCAAAATGGGAGCAGGAGTATCCCGCTGACGGGCAGGCGTTTGTCAAACTTCGGCTGCAGCAATACCTCGAACTTATCAAGACGGTGGATTTCGGGGCGAAGCTTAAGCCCGTCGATAAAGTCATGAAATTTGTCGATCCGAAATATGAATCTAAGAGCTGGCTTTGGAAGTCCTGTTACCGGGCCGGAAAAGCGCCAAATCTGGCCGCAGAACGCGCTGTTCGGGGCTGGCTGGCCGAACTTCCATAAGATAGAAAAAGACTCAACTATTCTGACAAAAAAAACGTATTATGGCCTTCTAATTTGAACTCATGATCGAAGCGTTATTCTCTCTACCGTGGTGGCAAATCCTAGTACTTATCGTCGTGTGCGGACACATAACGATAATGTGCACATCGCTTTACCTCCACAGGTCGTTAACCCATCAATCGTTGATTTTTCACCCAATTGCCGCATTTCCGATGCGTCTGTGGCTCTGGTTTGTTACCGGAATGTCCGCAAAAGAGTGGGTTGCCGTCCATCGCAAGCACCATGCACATTGCGAAACAGAGAATGACCCGCATTCGCCAGTCGTCCATGGTTGGGCAAGCATCCTGTTTTTAGGGGTAAAATACTACCGTAAAGAGTCCCAAAACCCTGAAACCATTGAAAAATTCGGCAAAGGCGTTCCGAATGACATCCTCGAGCAGAAGTGGTTCGAGCCGATGAAGTATGCCGGCCCGTTCATCATGCTTGGCGTTGTGGTCTACTTTTTCGGCTGGCTTCAGGGCCTGGTGTTCTGGACCGGTCTTATTGTCTGGGTCCCGTTCTGGGCTGCAGGCGTCATTAACGGCCTTGGGCATACTCTAGGCTACCGTACCTACGAAGTTGAAGATGAGAGCCGGAATCTCTCTCCGCTGGGCATTCTCCTTTCCGGCGAAGAGCTTCACAATAATCATCACCGTTTCCCGACGAGCCCGAAATTCAGCCGCAAGTGGTTCGAATTCGATATCGGCTGGCTCTATATCCGCATGCTCGTCTTCTTGAAGTTAGCGCGAATCCGGCTAACAGACGAGACCTTCGCGTAAGCGGGCTCTGCCCTCGTTATATTTGTTCTATGAAACAGCTCACTCTCCGTGATTTGATGCGCGCGCTTTTCATTTTCCTGGCGCTGGCAGTATATCTTGGTTGCGAAAAAGGTGCTGACGGGCCGCCGAACGGCCTCATTGTCGAATCCAAAGAAGGCAGGTTCTCCATCGTCCTGCCCGATAGTTTTCCTCCTCCGGAAATGTCTGCTAAGCCCGTAACGACGGAGATCGGCGATATTACGATGCATCTCTACACGAGCAGTAAATCCGATGGCAGTGCGTTTATCATGAGCTACAATGATTATCCCGATAGCGCATTCGCCAAGGACCAGTCACGGATGATGGATGATATCCGCGACGGAGCGTTGGGGAATATGAATGCACGGCTCGAGCACCAAAAAGATTATACGTTCGACGGCCATCCGGCCCGGACGCTTGACTTCTCGCTTTCGTCCGAGGGGCGCCAAGGATATGGGCGTCTGCAGTATATGATCGCCAAGCCACGCCTGTACCAGGTCATCTTCCTCGCGATCGATAATAAGGCCGAACGCGATGCCGAAACCATTCAACAATCATTTGCGTCGTTCAAGCTACTGAAGTAATAGCGCAGAGCATGAAGTTTCCAACGCAACTGACGGTTCTTCGCATCGTTCTCGCCCCTGTGTTCTACATTCTCTTTACTGTAGAGCCGCCGCTTTATCTGTGGGCTATGATCGTGTTCGTCGTTGCTGCCGTCACAGATTGGTACGATGGCTATTTCGCGCGCAAGTATAAACTCGTCTCCCGCTTCGGCACATTCCTGGATCCGCTTGCCGATAAGATCCTCACGAGCATCGCTTTTATCGCATTTGCCATCATCGGCCTGATCCCCTATTGGACACTCATCGTCGTCATTGGCCGCGACATTGTCATGACGGCGCTACGCGCGATCGCAGACATTCACGATCTGCAGGTCCGCACGAACTTCTCGGCGAAGGTTAAGACCTTTGTGCAGATGGTTTATATCATTGGCATTCTCCTGATCCTGATCGGCTCGCAAGGCACCTTCGGTGCCGGCTTCAAGTCATCTGCCGACGAACTCCCCTTACTGGACGTCGCCTACTGGGGAATGATGCTCGTCGTTGGACTGACCTTATTGACCTTCCTGCAATATCTCTACGATAATGCTGCGCTTATCCGGATGATCGTCTCACGCTATATCTTTCGCCGGAGCACGCAAAA
>JANWLI010000043.1 GCA_025450975.1 Candidatus Kapaibacterium sp.
GGCCGGTCTTTACCTATAGCTTCGATACGACACAGAGGAAATTTCGTAAGACCGATAGCACATCAGCCTGGGTACCGCGCGATCTTGGCTCGATTGACGGCCAATCGCGTGACCTATTGATGCAAGGTGGCACTGACCTTATCATTCATCGGAGCAACTCATCACGACCTGTCTTTGGCGACATCGTCAGGTACGATACGACGAACCGTAACGATATGATCGCCCTCGGCTACGCAGATCCCGACGGCAACGGCACCGACGAGATCGTCGTCATTCATCAGGTAACACGACAACTTCGGCTGATCGATGTCATCGAAGTCCGCTCGGCTGCCAGCAACGACTTCCCTGTCATCGCAGAACTCGCAAACACGACAGGGCCGGCACGAGAGTACCGAGACAACCGCTATCAGAAGCCCGATGTACGCGCGGAAGACCTGAACGGTAATGGCAAAGAAGAGATCGTTATACTTGACGACGATGCCGACCTTCTTGTCTTTACACGAAACGATGCCGGAACGTATGAAACGATGATGATCGATTCGAACGACGGATACACGGAAGGCACGATGGTTTCGATCGCCGATCTTAATGGCGATGGCAAGCAGGATATTGCCTATGCTTTCCACACATCGTTCGATGAGAATGCCTTCGGCGAGTACGATCCGAAGTACTGGACGGTGAAAGTGCTGGTTGGTAATGGCGACGGATCGTTCAGGCGCTCACTGCCTACGTATTTCTGGAATGCACGCTCTGACCGCCTCTTCCGCTCCTCGCTCGGAACAATGAAAAACGTTACCGGCTCCGGTACTGAGGAGCTAGGCATCTCCTTCTTCCCTGATTTCTACCTCTTCAAGTTTGACGACGCTGCCAACAGGCTCGTCCCACAGTGGCACTTCCCCGTTTCGATCACGCCGCGTACAGGGCTCGTCCACGATTTTGACAACAACGGCATTCCGGAGTTCGCGATCAACACCGGCGACTCAACGCATTTCTTCGAACGTGAATATCTGCTCGCCGGAAGAACGGCTACGCCTTCCGGACTCGAAGCACTTCCCCGCGACACGAACAGAGTCGATCTGCAATGGGGCAGCGTCACAGGCGCAACTGAATACTACGTTCTGCGTGCGCTCGAATCCGATAACACGTTCTCGGTCATCGATACAACAACGACACTTACCTATTCCGATACGACCGTCACGAACCTGACAACGTACGTTTACTCAATCGTTGCCTTCGATCCTGCTAAACAGGAAGGACTTAGTCAACTTGCACTTGCCATCGAAGCTTTTGTGCATCCGAAGCCACTAATTACTGAGGTTACTTCCAACAAAGAATTTGTCCGCATTAAGAGCAGCCAGCCTTTGCGCGAAGTTGAGATCGAAGGCGCTGGATTTCTCGTCGACAACATTCCGTGCCTTACAGCCGCTGTCGCATCCGACAGCTTCGTCGTGCTCCGTGCTGCCCATGAGCTTTCGACTGGTATGCACGAACTGCACATTCGCACTCATCGCCTGCGCGACATCTGGAATTCACCTGTCGATACAGGGCTCGCAAAAACCTGGGAGAAGCTGATCGAAGAACCGGACCGCAGGTTCTACGTCGTGAAGTGGCGCTTCGAAGATAGCAGGCGGATCTACGTTGAATTCAACAACCGTCCCGGCGATAATGCGCTCGATGTTGCGCGCTATACGCTGACGCCGTATGGGATGCTGGTTAAAGTTTACCGCGACCAGACAAATCCGAACGCCCTCTTCATCGATCTTGCTAATACGTCGATCGTCGCACTCGGCGTGCCCTTCGTGCTTTGCGTCGAAGGGATTACTGACGATATTGGAACGCCGATAGAGAAGACAGAAGGTAATTGTATTGGCGTGTCGGTTATCGAACCGGATCTGGCGAATATTATGGTTTATCCGAATCCGGCCCACATCTCTGATGAGAAGGTTACGTTTGCCCGTCTCACACCGGAAGCAGAAGTATCGATCTACACAACATCGCAACGTCTCCTGCGACGCATCAAGACCAGCGATCGCTCGGGCGGCGTTGAATGGGATCTTCGCGACGAAGCAGGAAAAGACCTACCCAGCGGCGTTTATATTTATCAGGTCACCGGAAAAGATGAAGACGGGAATGACGTCGAGTCGAATGAGGCAAAGTTTGTGATCGTGCGGGACCGCTGATCTACAAGGAAAAACTAGCGGAGAGGGAGAGATTCGAACTCTCGGAGGACATTACTGTCCTCAACGGTTTTCGAGACCGCCCCGTTCAACCACTCTGGCACCTCTCCGGGGGCGCTTTAAACTACTGTGCGAACAATATCATTCCAGAGAACGAAGATCAGCAGTAGGTCGAAGTTCACTCCCTATATTAACGGCATAGACTACGAGCACCTATGCCAGCGTTTCTTTCTTCGGATCAGATGCGGGACCTCACCGGCGATAAGGCCATCATTGAACTCGATGTTGCCGGCTTCGGCCTCCTGACCGTCAACGAGAACATTTTCTGCGATCACTGCAAAAAGCCGGGACAGGTTACCATGCCGAAAAACGTAACCGGCTGCATGCATTGCCAGCGGGTGAAAGCCGATATGCTCTCGTGCGACGAGATCGAGACCTTCCAGATGGTCCTCGGCCACGTGCCGGAAATGCTCCGGCAGGCTAAGAAATACTACCACGAACGGTTCGCCACAAGCCGCAAAAAAAGGCCAAAACGGTAGAATCATGAGTGTTTTCCCATGAATAACAATTCACCATATTGTTCTTAAACTTTGCGTATCATTTTGTCACAGAACTCGTTCTTACTCTTGATTAAACACTGCACTTGCATGTATATGCATAAACTGATACTTCTTTCTGTACTAGCTGCTCTTTCCTTCGGTGGCTGCTACACGCAACTCAAATCTGACGGCGATTACTGGGGATACACCGGCCGCGCAAAACGCGACAAGGTCGTCATCATCGAAGAACGTACCGATACGACGATCATCACCGACGATAATAATACCGTCGCACCGCAAGAACCGACCATCGTCGACCCCGAACCGGAAAAGACCATCATCATCAATAACTATTACCCCGAATACTCGATCTACGCATCGCGCCCGTTCGGCTACCATCATTGGTATCCACGGCCATCCGTAAGTTTTAGCGTCACGTTCGGCGATCCGTATCCGCACTATTATCACCACGGCCACCACTACTACGAACCGTACTACCACCACTACCGCCCATACTGGTCATGGTGGGATCGCCCGTGGCATTGGGATCCGTACTACTACCATCCGTACTACGCCTGGAATTACTACGATCCGTGGTGGGGCAATCCGTATAGCTGCCTGCGCCCATCGTACCGCCATTGGGCATACTACGACCACCATTATCATGGATGGGGACATCATCACGGCTACGGCCACAACTACGGCTCGAACAATAACGATGACAACGACCGTGACGGCAATCGCCGCAGAGGCCGCATCGAAGGTGGCGAAGACCGCGCACCACGCGGATCCAACACCACTGGTGGCGGACCCTCACGCGCCGGCAAAGTTTCGACGACAAACGTCAATACGACAAAACCAAGCGCGACGGCAGTCAGAGTTTCCAAAGATCCCGGCGGCGTACAGATCGTAACTGATAACGCCGAAGGTGTGCGCGTCAACAACGCTAATCCGGCATCGAAACCTTCATCCGATGTATCGACGCCCGAATCGAACACAACGAACGTAACCGCGCCAAACAACTGGCCGGATAACGATGTCAGCGGTTCAGACCGCGAATCGACGCCCGCATCGAACGATGCAGCAGCAAGACCGGACAGGACTCCGCGCCGCTCATCCGATGTCTCGTCAACGAAGTCATCGGAAGGCACGCGCGTCACACCGCCGGCGCGTTCGTCGAACTCCGGCGATAACAGTTCGGCTCGTTCATCGGAGTCGCGCGTGAGAAGTTCGTCACCTGCGAAATCTACTGGCTCAGATTCATACACGGGCAGCTCGTCGGCCGCAACATCATCGAGTAAATCCGGTTCATCGGGTTCGGGCTCATCGTCAAGCTCCAACTCATCCGGCTCGTACTCCGGCGGACGCTCGTCGTCATCGTCTTCGGGCAGTAGCGGATCGAGTTCGTCTTCCGGTGGCGGATCCCGTTCATCCGGCGGATCGTCGGGCAGCTCGGGCGGATCAAGCTCTGGTGGCGGATCGTCATCATCGGGTGACGGCGGAGGCCGGGCATCGCGCGGCTCACGATAACAATTTCCCATACTATCAACAATGACTGCAATGAAATTTCGCATTGCCTACCTAGCCTGTGCCCTACTCGTAGTTTCGACGGCTTCGGCGCAGAACCTACTCGACGCCGTCCGCCTCTCGCGTGAGCCGCTGAGCACCGGCGCGCGAGGCATGGCCATGGGCGGAGCAATGACTGCCGCAACCAACGACTACACGGCACTCGCCTGGAATCCGGCTGCACTGACACTTCTCGAATTCCAGGAGTTCGGCATCGGCTTCTGGAATGGCGCCAACAACTCGACCGCATCTTTCCTCGGTACGACGTCCGAAGACGAGATCTCGAATCCGGCATTCAACACCATCGGCCTCGGATCGCCTGTCGAAACGAAGCGCGGACATCTCGCCTTCGGCCTCGCCGTCGATCGCATCTACGACTACACGCGCGCTTATCGCTTCAAGGCAGTCAATCCCAACTCGTCGTTCCTCAATACGAATAACTTCCTGCAGGACCCAGGCAACCGTGGCGGCGATTACAAGCAAGAGCTTCAGGATTATAATCTTGCATGGAATCTCTTCCTCACGTATGATATAGACTCGGCAAGCCCGCAACTTTCAACGCCGTTCACCGGCGGACTCGAACAATCAGGTTCAGTCACGGAAGAAGGCGGCCTCAGTGCATTCCGCATCGGCGGCGGAGTTGATATTGCTGAAAATATTGCCATCGGCATCACGGCAAACATGTACTGGGGATCGTATGACTATCGCCGCGTCTTTCGCGAAACTGACGTTAATGGTATTTTCTCTTCATCTGACTCCCTTCCCCCGCTCGGCTTCAAGTCGGCGGAGATCATAGACTCACGCAACCAGTCACAATCCGGCTTCGGCATGATGCTCGGACTTCTCGCAGCGCCGAGCGAATTCTTCCGCATCGGCATCACCATCGAAACGCCGACGTGGATGTCGATCGAAGACGAATTTCGCCGCGGTGGCACAGCAACCTTCAACTTCAACCGCGAAGAATCATCGTCCGGCAACGCCGACCTCGAAGGCGCCATCGTTAACAGCTACGATATCACCACGCCCATGCGCTTCGGCACCGGCTTTGCAGTAACTGTTGCTAACGCAACGTTCTCGGGCGATGTGAAGTATACCGATATGTCACAGACTCGCTTCAGCAATTCCGATGTCGACATCTCCGATCTCAACGACCGCGTCCGCGAAGCATTGGGGCAAGTCCTTGCATGGAAAGTTGGCGCTGAGTATGTCTTCGTCCCGGCCGGCCTGATGCTACGCGCCGGATTCAGCATGGATCCTTCACCATACAAAGCAGACGGCTCGGAATTCGATACCAAGAGCTTCTCGGGCGGACTCGGAGTTTTGCTGAGCAAATCGTCGATCTTAGAGCTTTCCTACAAGCGCAGTTCGAGCGTCACCGATCATACACTCTACAATAGCTCGACGCCCGATGGCGCGGCGGCGAGCGCTGTCATCGACCGCGACGAGATCGCCCGCCACGAAGTAGCGATCAGCTTCGGGTATCGCTTCTAAGGGGTTTTTACCACGAAGAAACGAAGAAACTAAGGGGCGCAAAGCCTTGTAACTCCTTCTGGCTTCCAGTGTTTTATACGTACAACCATTCGGAGGTACCTGGCAATGAAGCGAATACTTTTTCTACTGCTCGCAGGTCTGAGCAGTTGTGTGACAGGCGAAACCACTGACGATTTCGGCAATGTCACCAACCGCAACCGCACCGTTATCCCGATCACGATCCCCAAGGAAGAACTTGCAAACTCCGTCCATACTTCCGGACCGCAGGCGCTGGTAGATCCCGGCAAGATCTACGTCTTTAACTCGTACCTGTATGTTGTCGAGCGCTATAAAGGCGTCCACGTCATCGACAACTCGAATCAGTTCGCGCCAAAGAACATCAGCTTCATCACGATTCCCGGATGCGTCGATATTGCCGTCAAGGAGAACACGCTCTACGCCGACAATGCCATCGATCTCGTTGCGATCGATATCTCAAATCCCACGGCCGCGACCGTATCTGCGCGTCACCCAAACGTCTTCCCGCCACTGCCGCTTCCTGAAGATGTCGAAACGATCCTCGGCCACTCCCCCGACCCGATTAGAGACGTCATCATCGCCTGGAAAGATACAACAGTAAAATGAGGAGCATGCACATGAAGATCACGAACCTCTGTTCCTTAATTATACTCGTTGCATTCATGGGCTGCCAAAACTCTGCCGATAGCGGCTCTCCGACTGATATGTCCGTTGGCAAAGGCGGCTCAATGGCGCGCTTCACCATAAGCGGCGATCATCTCTATGCGCTTACCGGCAACAATATCCGCATCTTCGATATTGCAAATCCGGTACAGCCGGTTGATGTCAACACAAAGACGATCGGCTCCGGCGTCGAGACGATCTTCGCCTACAAGAACAAACTGTTCTTCGGCACAACCACGGGAATGCTCATCTACGACAACTCGAGCAAGACCGATCCGCAGTTTATCTCGAGTGTGTTCCACTTCACTGCCTGCGATCCTGTCGTCGTTGAAGATACGATCGCGTATGTGACAATCCGCACCGGCACCGGCTGCTGGCGAGGTTGGAATCAGCTGCTTGTTGTGAACATCGCAAATATTTCCATGCCACAGACCGTCGCTACGTACGATCTCGTTAACCCACACGGTCTCGGTATCGATAGAGGCAAACTCTTCGTCTGCGATGGCGCTGCCGGACTCAAAGTCTTCGACGCAACAAACCCGCTGAACCTCATCCAAAAAGCAAGCTATCCAAATATTCACGCCTTCGACGTCATCCCGCTCAACAACCTCCTCGTCATGACAGGCGACGACGGCATCTACCAATATAACTACACAAATATCGACAGCGTGAAGTTCGTCAGTAAGATCGCGGTGGGGTTATAGAGTAATGTTTCACGAGTAAACTTCCTCATCAGTTATAAGTTGGAGAAGCCTGCTTGAAATGATCTCATGCGAACTGCTTCCCCTGGCAAATTCAGCTATCTTCTGGTTCAACAAGCTTCTGCGTTTGGTAAGATATTGCTTGCCTGTGATCTTACTGGCAATGTATGTATTAAGGACATTGTAAAAGTCAGTTAGTGATCCCCAATATATTTTTTTCGTTACGTGAGAACTGAGACCTCGCTTTTCAAAGTACTTCCTATGACGCATGCATAGGGCGCGAGCATGGGCAAGATCACCTAAAAGCACTGCAAGACTTGTCTCACATAATCGTGTGTACGTATCAACAGCGAGCGAATAGTTGGCGCTCCTATTTAATCGATACACCTCCTCAAGAACCTGAGGCAGAGTATTCCAGTATGACTTATGATTTAGGAGACGAATAAGTAGCAATGAGCATTTGTGATACATCACTGCTTTCGGAATGTAAGTTTTCTGATAGGTTTCAAGGCAATGAGCAATGCGCATATAGTCCTCGGCGGCAATAGCAGCGACTGTCGCATCGATGAAAATGCTTGGCGCAAAGATCGTATGCAGAGGATCGCTTTCCAGTATCTGCGTTGTAATGCGAAGAGCCTCGCTATAATTCGACGCCTTCATGTGGATCCGAGCCTTGAATTGCTCACTATAACTCACCATTGAATAGTAGAGGCCTGTTGCTTCGAGTTTTCTTGCCGCTTTAGTAAGTTGTTCTGCGTTCCGAAGTGCCTTTTCTTTCCCCGGGGAAAGACAGTTATCAAGACTAACACTGGCTAATGCAAACAGCCACTCTACATACGGGTCCTCCGATCCGGAAAACTTTTTTCTGTACAAAATCAATTTCTTCTCAAATCCAATGAGTTTTTTTCGAAGATCCTGTCTAGGCCGAGAAGCTCTCCCTGTTACCTCGATGCCGATGTCGTGTACCAACTTCATTAGCGTAAAATAGTCCTCTCCGTTATAGGCACTCTTAGGCAGCATCTTCTGTAATTCCTGACGATACAACTCCGTGGACTTTTCATAGACAAGGCCATATGCAATACCCGTAATCGCCAGTGTGGAGAGTCGGTCGTGTACATCATTCTGCGCTTTAAATATTTTCCTTGCGGACCGGTCGAACGAAACCCATAGTTCGCGGTGCCGTGTCAATAGGTGGACGGTTTTTTTTAAGTCGTCATCACCAAAGAGAATACTGGCGACCTCATTCACGATTAAACTACCTCGCTTTCGTAAATTTTGAGAAGTAGTGTTTAGAGAACCAGCTAACTCGTCAATATACCACGTTGGAAAACCTGCCACACATCCGGTTTCCTCAAGAGTAGTGAGAATGGACCTCACAATATGTCGATCATTAGCATTTCTAAGCTTAGAAAGTACAAGTACTACTTCCTGCGATGATAGTACCTGTAGTAGATAGAGTAGGGTCTTCATTCAGCCGATGCATTTAAATTGCTAACGTCTTTAGTCACTACATTGAAGCAGTTCACAAACGTCGTGATTTTTCTCCACGTTGTGAGTTAACTGTTTTTTGAACAATTCGTTACTCCCATATAGAAGTCTTTGTAGTTAAATCAATTTCTGAGAAACCTCATGGCAATATTCAGGGCAATCAAGCATCTTGGACGCGTTAGCCTTCTTCTTGTTGGAGTAGTATCCTCCGCTGTGTCACAGACAACGTGGACCCTAGTTGACGACCCATCAAGTGCACTTTCGTCATTTACAACAATATTTCCATACGTTGGCACCGCCTTTGTCGATATCAACGCCGACAACCTTCCCGATCTTTTTGCTAGTCCGCGGACAATGTTTGTTAATAATGGCGATGGGACGTTCAGAACGCCTCTCTTACTTCCTTTTATACCACGAAACGGAACAGCCGGCAGCAGTTGGGCTGATCTAGATAACGATGGTGATAATGATTGCATCATCGCGTGCACACCTTCAAAGGTGTTCTTCAATAATGGCAATGGAGCATTTTCCGATTCCTCCGAAAAACTTGCTTCGTTCGACTTTTATGGTAGTTGGGCGGCAGCAATCGGCGACATGAACGAAGACCCGTTACTCGACCTCATCTTTGCACATGCTAGAGGATTTCATCCGCCGTCTGATTCTGCGCCATGCAAATTGTTTGTGCAGCGTGCACCTGGATTTACTACCGATGCCGTAGGTGGATACCCATTTCTAACCGAGCTAGCTGCTTATACTTGTCCATATTGGAGTGATTATGACCTCGATGGCGATATGGATCTTTTCATTGCAAGCGGCCCCGCCTCCGGAGTTCCGGATTTTGATTTTTGCTATAAGAACATGAAGCGAGAAACAGGACAGGACACACTTATTAGAATGACAAGCGAACTATTTGCTATACAGAAGCAAGATGGTCAATGCTACAATTTTATCGACTACGATAATGATGGCGATCTTGATCTCTGCTTAACAAATTACTATAGTGTCCCAACACAGCTGTACCGAAATACTGATGGGGTGTATGAGAGTGTCGTTACCCCATTTAAAGAAGCTACAACTAACATTGCTAACTGTTGGGGCGACTATGATAACGACGGAGACCTCGACGTTATCATCACAAACGATAATAGAGCAAGCAAGACTTACATCAACACGGGGAACGGCACATTCGATTTTTCTCCGGACGGTTTCACCACGTCAACGGCGGTATGCAGCATTGCGAACGCTGATTACGACAACGATGGAGATCTTGATGTATTTGCCCATGGTATAGGGAATAATGGTAATACGAGTTCTGTAGGACTCTACAGGAATGAGCTTGAGGCCGATTGGCACTGGCTGAATCTTCAATTGACGGGTGTTGAATCAAACCGATCTGCGATCGGAGCGATCGTCAGAATCAAAAGTCTCATCAATGGAAAGTCTACATGGCAAATGCGTGAAGTCAATGCTCAGAATTCGTTTCAGGGACAGAATGATCTCCGAGTACACTTCGGAACATGTGAAAGCTCAGTTGTCGATTCTATTAGAATAATCTGGCCATTAGGAAAAACCGAATCATTCACAAATCTAACAGCAAATACGTTCTACGAAATCACCGAGGGGTTGGGCATTAACGCTCTCGACGTAAGGCAACCTATCTCCAGTCATAATTTGCATCTGAGCCCAAACCCAGCTTCAAATTTTCTTACGCTAATGAATGTGACAGCAGATAAACAGCGATACCAGATCATCGATATAGACGGAAGAATTGCTATGCAGGGTCAAATAGATCTACATAACCCCACTTTAAACATATCTTCATTAGTTGCCGGAACGTACTTCATCTGTATCTTTACTGAAAGCGGTACTTCCTCGTACAAGTTCATACGCGAGTAGTTAAATAAGAAACGACTGAGAAATTTGCGTTCTTGCATCATTCTGCCGTGATGAGCGCCGCACCGATCACTCCTGCCGATGGACCCAGCATCGCAGGCACCAGTCGTACCACATCGCGCTGATGGGCGAACACATTTGAACGCAACGCCGACCGCGCAGATGCAAAGACCAGATCGCCGGCCTGCGCAATGCCGCCGCCGACAATGAAAAGCGAAATGTCGAGCAGCTTCGCAACACTTGCGCACGCTATACCAAGCATCACGCCTGCTTCTGCGAGCACAGTCCGCGAAAACTCATCACCGGCAGCTGCGAAGCGCGCAATATCTTCGGGCTCGCAGGTATTGCTGTCGAAGAGTTCTGCAAGTAGTGTATCGGGACGCTCGTCAAGATAGCGGCGTCTCGATCGCGAGATGAAATACGATCTGCCGAGATATGCTTCGATACATCCTTTGGCGCCGCAGCCGCAAAGGTCGCCGTTGCCATCGATGGTAACGTGGCCGAACTCACCGGCTCCACCCGTTGCACCGCGGAAGATCGCATTGTCGGCCCAGATGCCGCCGCCAACGCCGGTGCCAAGAGTGATAAGGAGAAAATGCGATTCGCCGCGTCCGGCACCGAAGCGCGCTTCGGCAAGCGTTGCAACTTTCGCATCGTTATCCATGACGACGGTTGCGAACTCTGGCAATGCTTCGCGGATGTATGCTGCAAGCGGCTCTTCTTTCCAACCGGGAAAATTTGGTGGGTTGCGGACAAGCGTTCGATCGGCATTCATCGCACCGGGTACACCAATGCCGATCACGGGCGATACTTCCCTGCCACGAATGGCAATGCGGACGAACTCCGCCAAACTTTGTGCAAAGTTGCGGGCAGGACTATGCGGCGTGGGAAAAGAGGTGCTTTGAAGGATACTGCCGTTAGACGTATCGACGACGCCGATCTTGATCGAGGTGCCGCCGATATCTACGCCGACCGTTATCATTGTTCTTTGAGACGATAGATGATCTCGCCCGGCCTCTTCATATGATGCCGCTCGCGAGCAATACGTTCGATCAGCGCTTCGTCGCCGTTATCGAGCAAGCCGACCCGGTCCTGCAACGACTTCTCTTCGATGTCGAGCAGCTTGCTTTTATCGTCAAGCGATGCGACTTCTTGCCGAAGGATAACGTGACGCCAAATACCTTTATTCGCAAAAAGCAGCGTCGCGCCAAGCACAAGGAACGTCGCCGAGATGAGCAATAGCTTCGGCGATTTAAGGATCTTACGGATCTGCTTCTTCAGGTCGAACTTCGGCATTGTGCAAATATATGGAGAAAAGTGGGGAATTTATTCCAGAACACCTTCTGATCAACCGCAGAGGCGCTGAGGCCGCAGGTTTAGAACGTTGTTGAGATCCGGAAATACCAATCGGCTTCGGCCCCTTCTCGGATCTCCCAACCCACTCCGGCACCTATGAAGAAGATGCCTCCCTGACCGGCTCGAAGCTCAAGGCCATAGGTCTTGAGCCAGCCGACCTTCGAGATCGACCTCGTCTCGACCGGCTCAGTGAAGTTCGAAGGCTGCGTTTCGTACCAGGTATTGCCGATGTCGAAGAAGCCGACAAGCGACGGATCGAAGGCTCGGACCAATGGGACGAAGCCCGATACCAGGAAATCCGGAACGACAAGTTCAGCGGTACCGATAAGAAGCCGGTCGCCAAATCCGGGACGACGGATACCGCGAAGCCGGACGAACGTCTCAAGGCTCGTTAAGCTGAAGCCTCGTTCGAACGCTTCGTCGATCGAGAAGCCAAGAAACTCCTGCGGGATCTGGTCGCCGAACTGAGCGATGCCAAGTCCGCGGAAGCCGAGGAAGATATTTCGCTTCTCGGTGAATGGGATCCGGTAGCCAAAGTTAAGCTTAGCTTTTGTATAGGTCACATCGGAGTTCACCGCTTCGTCTGTTCGAGAAGCGTTAAGCTTAAGGTATAAGTCGCGGCTGGCGAAGGCGTAGTTCAGGCTGAACTCAATACCAGTGTACGAGGTCGGCCTATAGTTCTTTGGCAATGTGGTTAACTCGGAAACATTGATCGGCTCAAGCTTCCGATAGGTAGCACCTACTGCAACGGCATGATTAGTCGAAAGCGCATCGGGAGCATTGAAGATCTGTCCGATAGCAAGCTGTGCGATCTTCGACCGTTCGTAATACGGATGACCAATGATCGACCTGGCAAATGAATAGGTCGCTCCGCCGGTAAGCGATATCGTTTGGCGAAGTTGATTATTCAGATAATTGACAAAGCCGCCGAACTCCTGGCTGCTGGTACCGTAATCGACGAACGCAGTGATCACATGCTTCTGCATCGGATCGGTAGCAATACCAATGAGTCCCCAGCGGGTACCGACATCACCGTCCGCAGCCTTATCGCTGCCAAAGACCGGAGCGGCCGCGATCGGCTTGATCGAGAGTAGCGAGTTATACCCCGAAGGCGGATTCAAGGCGATCGCCGGAATCGCAGCATCGCCAGGAATGACAAGCGGTAGGGTCTTCGTCCGCCACGATGTATAGTCGTCCTTCAATGCAACTGCAGGACGAGTAACTGTCGAACGATGAGCAGAAAGCCAGCGAAGCTGGATCTTGTTGCGATCGTCGAACGAGGAGATCAGGATCGAGTCTTTCGATGGCGAATGATCCCAGGCAAATGCAGCACCGGCAACATCGGTCATCTGCGCGAGCGGCCCGCCGGTAGCAGCGACCTTCCAGGTATTCGGAATACCGTTGCGATGCGATGTGAAGACGATCGTATCGTTCGAAAGCCACACCGGCCACCGGTCGATCGCCGAATCGCGAGTCACCATTGTGATCGCTTTCGTAGCAACATCGATGACGGCAATATCGCGCATGCCGTTCTTATCGAAGAGCGTATAGGCGATCCGCTTTCCATCGGGCGACCAGCGCGGAGCATTGACCTGGACAAGTGGATCATTATACGATGTCAACTGCGATGATTGTTCATTGACAAGATAGAGTTCGGATGCATTACGCTCTGTATGGACTGCAACGATACGACCGGATTGCGAAACATCCGGCTGTTCGAATCGGCCATCGGTCGTTAACCGAGTCATCGAGCCATCTTCGACGGAGACTTGATACAAGTCGTGCAGCAGATTCGCATCGGAGCCGATCCGATACTTCGAAATGCAAATCGACTTGCTATCGGGAAACCAGGAGA
>JANWLI010000044.1 GCA_025450975.1 Candidatus Kapaibacterium sp.
AACGCGTACTATGTCACTTCCTGGAAACGCGGAAAGTGGAAAACTATCTACACGTTTCCTATGTGGGAATGGCAACTTCCGCCGACGCCGGATGCAAGTCCGAACTACGGCTACTTTGGCTCGACAGAGCATACTAAGACCGACGAGACGTATACCGATACACTGTTACAGATCCTGAGCAATTTTTCCCTAGTGAAGAAACTCGCACCCGGCCGCATCCGGATCACCACACGAGCAGAACTGGATTACGGTGATTCCATCGCAATCGCCGAAAGTATGATAGCCGAAGTGAAGTTGCAAAACGACACCGGCTCTATTGTCAAGGTAATGGTAGATACAAGTGGAAGGAATTAATAAATGAAGTCTATCCTCTGTTTTCTCCTGGCATTCGCCTCTATTCAGGCATTTGCTCAGGCAGACCGAACATCGGAAGTGCACCGGATCATCAAGTCGAAAGACAGTCTCTTATTCGATGTCGGATTCAATCGTTGCGATATTCGCCAATTCGAAATCCTCCTAAGCGAGCAGTTTGAATTCTACCATGACAAAGCAGGCATCACGCCATCGAAGACAGAGTTTATCGCCGGCATCCGCGACCGTGTGTGTAAATTGAACTACAAACCTCGCAGAGAGCTGATAGAGTCATCTCTCGAAGTTCATCCGCTATTCCGTAACGACACATTATACGGAGCGCTGCAATCGGCCAAACATCGCTTCTATGCTCTCGAAAAAGATGGGACCGAGCGAATCACGAGCACCGCACTCTTCACACACCTCTGGCTCATCGAGCAAGGCCAGTGGAAGTTAAGCCGCGGATATAGCTACGATCATAGAGATAACGGTGCATCAAAAAAGGCCAGGGATTAGCCGCTTCGTTTTGCGAGCGTAATCCGTGTATGTATCCCCGAAGGTTTCTGCCATCATGCGCTCTTCGCGGGCTATGCGGCACGCGTACATAAGTGTAAATGCAAGTAGTGACGCCGCACCGGCTATCCAATTGGGAAAAAGCAACAACTGCGCGATCGCATAAAAGTAGATCGACGTGTACATCGGATGACGTATCCGGCTGTAGACGCCGCTGGTAATAAGCGCATGGTTGTTCTTGATCTCCAATGTTACGGACCAGTTCGTCCCGAGATCGGCATGCGACCGATAGAACAGCCACAGATACGCGATGAGGAATAGCACGCCGATCCAATATGCGGCTGCCGGTAGTGCATGATCGGCAAAGGAAAAGACGTCAGTGAGGGCATACACAAGCGGTATAACGATGAGCCCGACCGCCATCATCACCAGCAGAAAGACCTCAAGCTCGTCGCGCTGGTTCTTTATCGTCGCCACCTTCTTACTCCTCGCTTCGAATGGTGCGCGGATCGCCGCACTGATAATGAAGCCAACAAATAATGTGACGATACCGACGGTTGGTGACATGTATATTTGCATCAATTTTTCGCACCTATACTTTGCGACAGAGCCCTAACAATGGACAACACAAGAGTATTTAAGATGTCTTTTGCGAGCGTCTATCCGCTATATATACAAAAAGCCGAGAAGAAGGGACGCACAAAAGAAGAACTGGATACGGTTATCCGCTGGTTGACCGGGTTTGATAAAAAAACGTTGCAGGAGCAGATCGATCGCAAGACCGATTTTCAAACCTTCTTCGCTGAAGCGAAGCTGAACCCGAATGCCTCGAAGATCACCGGCGTCATCTGCGGCCATCGTGTCGAAGACATCGAGGATAAGCTCATGCAGAAGGTTCGCTATCTCGATAAGCTCGTCGACGAGCTAGCCAAGGGCAAGGCGATAGAGAAGATCCTGCGGAAGTAATTCGGCCGCGTTATTCCAAGTTCGACGCCATCCGCTTTATATCTTTAACCGTAATGACATTCTTCGTGTAGCCATTCTGCGCCACATAGATCATCGCATGGGCAACTTGCTTCATCGTTGCGATCGTGTTCGGCAACAGGATCTTTATTACCGGGACAAGCCATGCAACGTAATTATAATACTTGAGCACTCTTGTCTGATCTGGTCGCGGGATCATGACGCCGATGCGGAATCCGAATGCCTGCTTGAATGGCAATTTCATGAGGTCATTTTCCGTCTTCCCTTTTACCCGGGCCCACATGCTCCGGCCTTTTTCACTGCTGTCAGTTCCGGCACCGCTCACATAGATAAATGACATGCGCGGATTTGGATCTGTTGCCTTAGCGAAATGCAAGGTTGTGTCGTAGGTGATCCGGCGGTATTCGTCTTCCTTCATACCGATGCTGCTCACTCCGGCACAGAAAAAGCACGCATCATAGCCTTTTAGTTTTGGATTGTCTACACTCAACGATAGAAAATCACCTATGATGTATTCTGTTAGTTTAGGGTGCGCAATACCTGTCGGCCTGCGGCTTACACTCAGGATTTCCGATATCTGCGGGAGATCGAGACATTCGAGCAGAACCCCTTCCCCTACCATTCCCGTCGCTCCGGTTATGATGACTTCCATTCGGTATCAGTATATTTGTTCAAAGTTACGGCCGGACCATACGCCGGTGCCTAAGACAATAGAAAGACATGAGAAGAGTAATTGCAGGGATCAATATGACGATTGACGGATTCTGCGATCATACAGCAGGGATCGCAGACGACGAAATACATCAGCATTATAGTGAGGTATTGCGTAATGCAGACACCATTATATGGGGCCGGATAACCTATCAGCTTATGGAAAGTTTTTGGCCTTCTGTTGTAAACGAACCCACTGGCGACAAAGCAATAGATGAGTTTGCCGTCTTAATAGACGATATTCCAAAGATCGTGTATTCGCGCACACTTCATCGTGTCGATTGGAAAAACACAACATTGAAAAACGAGATCAGCAAGGAGGAAATTTTAGGACTCAAGCAACAGCCTGGTAAAAATATTTTAGTCGGCAGCCCGAGTATGATCGTCGCCTTCGCACAACTTGGCGTAGTCGATGAATACCAGCTCTGCGTTCATCCGGTTATTTTAGGGAAGGGCTTGCCATTGTTTAAGAACATCAATGAAAGTATGAGCCTTAAACTCCTACGAACAAAAACCTTCGAAAGTGGCGTAGTGCTTCATTGCTACGCACCTCCCGCTGAAACAGTAGCCTAATCATTTATATGAGTGTACAAGAACAGATCAAAGAGTATATTGCGAGTCAGCCTGCACCAAAACGCAGTGACATGCAAGCGCTCCACCAACGCATACTTCAGGTAGGACCAAAATGTAAGTTATGGTTCTTGGATGGTAAAAACAGTGAGAATAAAGTTGTTTCTAATCCTAATATAGGATACGGACTTCAGACCATTACGTATGCCGATGGTAAATCCAGAGAGTTTTATCAGATCGGCCTCAGTGCAAACACAACCGGGATCTCTGTCTATATTCTTGGTATCGATGATAAGACATACTTAGCCAACACATACGGGAAAAAACTAGGCAAGGCGAGCGTGACCGGCTATTGCATCAAGTTCAAAGCGCTCAAAGTTGTAAACATTGATATACTCGAAGCTGCAATACGAGATGGGTTTGCGGCTCACAAGAAGTGATGGCCGTTCTGTCGTCGCTGCCGCGACTTGGCAATCGCGATCCTTCCCTTTCCCGCCGTTGAAACGGCGGTCTAACGTCGGACGCCGCGTCCGCGGCTACGCCTTGCCGCGACAAGTCGCGGCCATCGCACACACATCGGAAGCAACAACCAGAGGAGTCGCAAAGCGACGACAACCCAGAGTCGCGCCAGCGACGGCCGACAATAGCCCGCCGCTTCAGCGGCGGGACGAAGACGACACGTCCCCCAGAGTCGCGGCAGCGACGGAAGAAATCAAGTTAAAGATATTGTCATACGTAAAGATATTCGTTCATGGGATTGACTTTTCCCGCTCCCAGGCCTTTATTTCATATCAATTACAGTTTTTTAGGACAGGCATAGATATTGCACCCTTGTCAGAATCTTCCACAACATCTTCTGTTGTAGGGCTTAGAAACGAAAGAAAGCATGAGTACTATAATGGAGCAGTCAGGAATATTTAGCCCTCTCGAAAGCATTGAATACAGCGAAGGATCGGTGGTAAGTAAAACGATAATAAAGAAGCCCTCAGGAAACATAACCTTATTTGCGTTTGATAAGGGCGAAGGACTAGCCGAGCACAGCTCGCCACATGAGGCTCTCGTCGGATTACTCGATGGCAAGGCTGAAATTACGATCGGTGAAACTTCGTACAATTTGCAGGCAGGACAAAGCATCATTCTCCCTGCGAATATTCCTCATTCACTCAAAGCAAGCGAGAAATTTAAAATGATGCTTACGATGATTAAGGATTAACTACGTAGGATAGGTGTCGGCCGACGCTGGCCCGCCGCTTTAACCCCAGACGCCCATACCTCCGCCCCTCATACCCCCTTATAAGCTGCCGCTTTTTGTTCTTATCAATATGCTCACAGCGTGATCTTTCCGTAGTTTTACAGTGTACCAATGAACTTTCGCCCGCTTGCATACAAGTATCTGACATTCAACACGCCGCTCTCCGATGCGCATGCCGATGCACTTGCCCGCCGGTGCAGCCCGGCAACGAACATTCTCGATCTTGGCTGCGGCTGGGGTGAGTTGTTGCTGCGACTGGTTACTGCTAATCCTGGATCCGTGGGCGTCGGCATCGATAACGATCCTGCTCTTGTTGCACGCGCCACGGGACTGGCTGGTGAGCGAGAGCTTGGAAGCCGCGTGACGTTCGAAGCAGCCGATGCTAAGAATGTAGAAGGCACCTACGATCTTGTCGTGTCTATCGGTGCAACGCATATCTGGGGCAGCGACGCCGAGGCCCTCGCCTTTCTGCGCGAGCATCTGGTTTCCGGCGGAAAACTTCTCTTCGGCACTGGCATATATATGAAGCCGCCGTCTCCCGGGATCAAAGATATCTTTGGCGAACTGCCAACGTATGACGAACTACAGACGATCGTTGGCGACGCAGGCTTCACCATCGTAAGCACCGACCTTGCATCGCTCGAAGAGTGGGACGACTTCACATCCACATGGCGTCGCGGCCTTGAAGAATCAACTGATAAGGATATGCAAGCCCTCGCTCGCGAGCGGAAGGCAGAGTATGAAGATGAAGAAGGTTATCGCGGAGTGCTCGGGCTTTGTTATGTAGTAGCCCAACGCGCAGCCGCATAAACTCCCCACCCCCCAGTCGCACCAGCGACGGCCGGACGCTAGCCCGCCGCCCAAGGGCACGGTAGCTACGACAGAGGCCGGTTGCATCGACGAGAGCATGAACTATTGATGTTACCGCCAGAGTTACCTTAGTATGCCAACTGAACTCCTAGCACGCATTACTATTAACTCTGCGCAAGCCGGCGGGAAGCCGTGCATTCGTGGAATGCGGATTCGTGTTCAGGATGTCCTCGACCTCCTCTCCAATGGCCTGTCCTCCGAGCAAGTTCTCAAGGAGATGCCAGATCTCGAACTTGACGATATTCGTGCCGCACTTGCCTACGCCTCACGAGCTGTTAATCACGAAGTGATCGTCGTATGACGCTCTGGATCGATGCGCAGCTCTCTCCTGCTCTTGCATCGTGGATAACAACTACATTCCCGAGCACTGATGCTGTCGCCGTTCGCGATATCGGACTTCGTGATGCCGATGATATGGAGATATTCCGTAAAGGAAAAAAAGAAGGATCAATTATACTTACAAAGGACGAGGACTTCGTCAGAATCGTGCAACATTACGGACCTCCTCCGCAAGTTATCTGGCTGACCTGCGGCAATACGTCGAATGCGGTACTCAAAGAAATACTCACACTCCATCTGGAAAAAGCATTGAGCATCCTTGCAACCGGAGAGGCGTTAGTAGAGATAAAGTAGGCTACCCCCAGTCGCGCCAGCGACGGCCGACGCTAGCCCGCCGCTTGGGCGGCGGGGAGGCAGCAGCGCAGGGACCAAGTCGCGGCAAGGACTCCCTCGTCATCGCCGAGCGCATGCAGCGAAAATGGAATATATTTGTATATAAGCATTCTAAGCAATGAAGGAATCTAGAACGAAATATAGTCCACGGTTCAAAGCAAAAGTTGCGTTTGAGGCACTTCGCCATCGGGATACGATTGCAGCTTTGTCTAAACGATACGATGTCCATCCTAACCTGGTAAGCAGGTGGAGAAATACTTTGATTCTTAATCTCAAACATGCTTTTGATCAAACTACGGCTCGACAAACTAAGACGGGTTCTCCTAAACTCCACGAAAAACTTCGCCAACTAAAGGAGGTGAACGATACACTGAAGAAAAAAGCTACTAGAGTATCACTGACAAAGCGACGGGCAATGATCGAACCCGATCACCCGTTGAGCATTCGCCGCCAGTGCGACTTATTAGGCATTCATCGCAGCGGCCTGTATTACCAGCAGATCAAAAAGAAAAGACGTCCTACCCACCGCGCCGCCGCCTAATAGTCGGCGAACGCCGACGACCGATAATAGCCCGGCACGCAAGTGCCGGGGAGGAGCAAGCAAACGCCCCCAAGTCGCGCCAGCGACGGCCGACGCTAGCCCGCCGCTTCAGCGGCGGGAAGGCGGCAGTGCAGGCGGCCCAAAGGCGCGGCAGCGAAGGCGTTTTCTCGTATTTTGCATGTATGAAGATACGTTGGATCATCTCGAAACGAGATGTCGATAAAGTAAGAGCATTCTACGATAGCCAGAAGCGTAATAGTACTGTTAGAAAAAGGCGAGAAAAGAACATACTCCGTCGCAACCGTAGTCTCTCTACCGAAGCACATTGGAAGACGCTCGTACTATGCTTGCTCACTACCCAGCAAAAGTCTGGTCCCGGTGGCGCCGTACAAAGGTTCTTGTACTCTAAGCCATTTCAAATGAAACTCAATGATTGCATCTGTGCACCTAATACAAGGTCGCACTGCCATCGTATACTCAAGAACTTCGGAGGTATCAGACGGTCGCAAACTATAGCAAGAGAATTAGCTCACAATCTTCAGTTATTAAACAACGAATGGAATATTAAGGACATTAACGAAGCGCTAGTCAAGAATAATGACTACAAGATCGAGCGAGAGTATTGCCTGCATCTGGCAAACACACTGAAAGGAATTGGACCCAAACAATCCAGAAATTACTTGCAGCACTTGGGATTAACAAGGTATGAGATCCCGATTGATAGCCGAATCACGAAATGGCTGAATAATTTTGGCTTTCCGATAAAGCTTACTGCCAATGCGCTTTCAGACCACGAGTATTACAATATGATTCAGGATGGGTTCAGAGAGCTATGTTCGCAGGCAGAAATATATCCGTGCCTTATGGATGCTGCGATATTTTCCAGCTATGATGAGCCGTCATCTGGTTCTATGCGAATATAGCAATCGTAGCTATTTTGAATGCCGGACCTTTAAGAACAGAATTTGGTATATCTATTCGCAGCTGTTCATTGTTGAAAGCTGTTGATAGCTTATCAAACTCACCCTTTGCCATATACCCTACCGGAACACCGCTTAGCAAATCGTATTCCTCATCTCTTTTTAATATACCGATGACTTTTCCTAGACATTTCCATGAGCCATTAAAAATATCATGAATTCTGTTTAGCCTTGCAAATTGACGATATACTATGTTGATGCTCTTTACAAAATCGTTACTTACTAATATACTATCTGACTCCTCATCAGGAAAAAGGCCCTTATACATTTCTGACATGATCTGATATTTTTCTCTCTCTATCTGAACTGATGATATTTCTATTTTCTTTAGTTCTTGCATGTCCTGTATACGTCGCTTGTCAATCTGAACAACACTACCATCTTCTTCTGTATATGTAAATGGCTTTATATGCCTCAACTCTAGTGCTTTCGCCTGGAGATCATTTTCTTTCATCTTCAAGAACGGGTCAATCAGTGGGATAAGCTGATTTACTACTTTGCTGATTTGAAGACTGGGGTTAGGGGTGGCTATACCTCCTAATTCAATTAAATCTCCAAGCTCTACACTATCAACATCGCTGGAGCTTTTCATTTCTTTTATATACTCTTTCTCCTTTAAAAGCTCTCTGAGCTTTATGAACAATGAGATAGATGGATATTTAATTGTAGAGGTATATTGTGATTGAACGGAGTGAGAAGCTTGAGAAGACATATCTCCCTTTGCTTCAGCATCAATAAAAGCCGAAAGTAATTTGCTTACTTTTACACCCACAGACAATCCCTTTTTCTTTTGGACTGAGTCTCCCTGCACTTTCTCTAGAGTAGCTTCCTCAACCAATCCTTCATCTAATGAAGCCAATAGCCCCATCATCATTGTGGTATCAAGATAAATCGGGTAGACAAGTTCCATGGCTTTTATCTTTCTATTGCTGCAACATGAAGGGGACACCTAAATATGCCGATATCGCTTCAGATATTAATTTTGCAGCCGTCGCAACCCCAACCTTTAGCGATCCGTCTACAGCGAACGATAGAATTCTTTTTGCCCATGATTTCTTTTCATGGTCATCCTTCTTTTCCGCATCTCTTTCTATTGCCTGCCTCAATGAATTTATTTCGTCTTGCTTAATTCCTAGTTTAGTTTGCAAAAATTCACTTAAAGCTTCTATATCCCCTTTCTTGATTCCGAAATCCACGGTGACAGTATTATGCTCTCCAATTATAACTGTTGACCCGTCACCCATTATAATAGAATTAAAGAGCTTCTCCGTATCTTGCCTAGTTATATTTTTAGGGTTACCAGAGCCTCCATTTAATTTACCTTTGATCGCTAACAAAAACTTTAACAATCTTCCCCGAATCGTAGACAAAATCTGTCTTACTTGCTGCTTAGTGGTTATTCTTTCAGCTGTAACAATAATATAGTCGCTAGGCATATTGACTCCGATTCTGCTTACAACTTCTGGCAACAGGGGACCACTGAATGTATCACTATCCCGTGCTTCAGCTAGCGATTCCAATGCAGAGACATTTTGACCAAATCTTATCCGAGTAAGCTCGTTCCTGAAATCTTCGTTTAGATGTAATATTGGAATAGCTGTGTCTTTGATTATCTCACCACCGTTTCTCAATACCCCCCTAACATGACAATTCACTGTTCTATAATCTGGTATCTGCTCGCGATTTTTATAGCCATTCAGTTCGGACTCTACCCAACTTGCCAACTCTGAATCGCCTAGATCATAAGCCAACTCCATAGTTTCGAGTAGCGCATGCTCAAGACTATTGTTTACGTTCTTAGTCAATTCAATAATTTTAGCAATATCTGCCATAAACATCTTAATTTTGAATCACACAAAAATACGTCCCATTAGCACTCGAAACAAAGGAGTGCTAATATACGTTTATGGGGCTCAAGTTGATAGTTGATAGTCGATAGTCGATAGTCAAATATGGCTTTCTGACCTCCTAGAACTAGCGACTTCTTGGACACGCGCGGCGTGTCCCAATGATCTTAACCACCCTGTGTGGTGCACAATTAATTCTTTCATAACAAACAACTTACAGGTAGAAAACGTATGAATCTAACACCTTTACATGATCGTCTTCTTGTTCGGCCGGCTGAGGCTGAGCAGGTTACTAAGGGCGGGATTTTCCTTCCCGATACGGCTAAAGAAAAGCCGCAGCAGGGCGAAGTCGTCGCAGTCGGAACTGGCAAGCTCGACGATTCCGGCAAGCTCATCCCGATGGCAGTCAAAGCCGGCGACAAAGTGCTCTATGGCAAGTACTCCGGCACCGAGATCGCCGTCGATGGCGAAGACCTTCTCATTATGAGAGAGTCGGATGTGTTCGCGATCGTCTCTTCTAACGGGAAGAAGAAGTAGCGTGAGCGTGTCGTTAGTCGCTAGTCGTTAGTCGTTAGCAAAATGCGACTGCGATTACTAAAGACTCACGACTCAACAGTCGTTACTCGTTAGCAAATGCGACCCGATTACTAACGACTAAAGACTAACGACTATCCAAAGAACTTATTTATACAACTAAAGGACCAAGAAAAAATGGCAGCTAAGATTATTACATTTGATACCGACGCTCGCGCGAAACTCAAGCGTGGTGTCGATCAGCTCGCTGACGCTGTGAAGGTAACGCTCGGACCGAAAGGCCGCAACGTCGTTATCGACAAGAAATTCGGCGCACCGACGATCACCAAGGACGGCGTCACCGTCGCAAAAGAAATTGAACTCGAAGATCCGATCGAGAACATGGGCGCCCAGATGGCGCGCGAAGTAGCATCGAAGACCTCCGACGTTGCCGGTGACGGCACGACGACGGCTACGGTCCTTGCACAGGCAATCGTTCGCGAAGGACTTCGCAACGTAACCGCCGGCGCAAATCCGATGGACCTCAAGCGCGGCATCGACATCGCTGTGACAAACGTCGTCGCAGAGCTGAAGAAGCTTTCACGTCCGATCTCGGGCAAGAAAGAAATTGCACAGGTCGGCTCCGTCAGCGCAAACAATGATCTCGCTATCGGCGAGCTCATTGCTGAAGCAATGGAGAAGGTCGGCAAAGACGGTGTTATCACCGTCGAAGAAGCAAAAGGCATTGAGACCGAGTTGAACGTCGTCGAAGGTATGCAGTTCGACCGCGGCTATCTCTCGCCGTACTTCGTCACCGATCCGGACTCGATGGAAGCGGTGCTCGAGAATCCGTACATCCTGATCCACGACAAGAAGATCAGCTCGATGAAGGACCTGCTTCCGATCCTCGAGAAGGTCGCCCAGGCTGGCCGCTCGATGCTGATCATCGCAGAAGACCTCGAAGGCGAAGCACTCGCAACGCTTGTCGTTAACAAGCTCCGTGGTACGCTCAAGATCGCAGCCGTCAAGGCTCCGGGCTTCGGCGATCGCCGCAAGGCAATGCTTGAAGATATCGCAGTGCTCACCGCCGGTACGGTGATCAGCGAAGAAAAAGGCTTCAAGCTTGACAACGCAACGCTTTCCTATCTCGGAACAGCTTCGAAAGTAACGATCGACAAGGACAACACGACGGTCGTCGAAGGTGCCGGTGCATCTGATGATATCAAGCGCCGCATCAACGAACTCAAAGGGCAGATCGAGAAGACGACATCTGATTACGACAAAGAGAAATTGCAGGAGCGTCTTGCAAAGCTCTCCGGCGGTGTTGCGGTTCTCCGCATCGGCGCTGCGACGGAAGTCGAATTGAAGGAAAAGAAAGCTCGCGTTGAAGATGCTCTGCATGCAACACGCGCAGCAGTCGAAGAAGGAATCGTCGCAGGTGGCGGTGTTGCACTTATCCGCGCACTCTCATCGCTGAACGGTTCGCTTTCGAAGCAGGCTGCCAATGCCGATGAGAGAACCGGTATCGACATCATCCGCCGTGCGCTCGAAGAGCCGTTGCGTCAGATCGTCGAGAATGCCGGCCTCGAAGGCTCAGTGATCGTCAACAAAGTCAAGGAAGGCAAAGACGATTACGGCTTCAACGCAGCGACGGAAGTCTATGAGAACCTGATCGCATCGGGCGTTATCGACCCGACGAAGGTAACGCGCTCGGCACTGCAAAACGCAGCCTCGATCGCATCGCTCCTGCTGACGACCGAAGCAACGATCGTCGAGAAGCGCGAAACAAACCCACAAATGCCACAACATCCAGGCGGCGGCATGGGCGACATGTATTAATAGTTGATAGTCGATAGTTAATAGTCGATAGTCAATGCAAAAAAGCCGGCTCGCAAGGGCCGGCTTTTTCTGCTTTTTAAACGCGTAACCGAAAAGTTACCTATATTTGTAACCAAATGGTTACATCTACTGCACGACGCGATGTTTTTCAGGCAATTGCCGACCCGCACCGGCGGGCCATCATAAATTTGCTGGCCGCTAAACGCCTTACGCTTAACGGCGTGGCTGAGAACTTCTCCATCAGCCGTCCGGCGATCTCCAAGCATATCAAGATCCTCTCCGAATGTGGCTTGGTCGAAGTCAAGCAGCAGGGCCGCGAGCGCTATTGCCAGATCAAACTCGAAAAACTTGGCGAGGTCTCGAACTGGATCGAGCAGTACCGCAAGTTCTGGGAGTCGAAGTTCGATGCCCTTGAGCAGTATCTCGAAGAGCTGCAGGCTGCGGAGAAGCAACCCAAGAAAAAATCGTCACGCAAGAAGTAATTTTTCACTAACACATTCTCAATTCAATGACAAACTCAGCATCACACCAAACCATGACGGCAAACGAGCTCGTCATCGAACGCATCTTCAATGCTCCCCGCGCACTCGTCTGGAAGGCCTGGACCGATCCGAAAGCATTTGCAAAGTGGTGGGGACCGAAAAACTACACCGGCACCGTCAAGAAGCTTGACGCAACAACAGGCGGCAGCTATCATTACGGCATGATCGGTGCTAACGGCAAGACCTATTGGACCACAGGCACCTACATCGATGTATCGCCGATGGACCGCATCGAATACACCGACAGCTTTGCAGATGAAAACGGCAATCCCGTTTCGGCTACCTATTACGGTATGCCGGAAATGCCGCGGGAGATGAAAGTCATTCTCGAGTTCGAAGACATGGCAAGCGGGAAGACGAAAATGACGTTGCGCCACCTTGCAGTACCTGCCGGCGAAATGCAGGAAATGACGAAGGGCGGCTGGAATCAGTCATTCGACAAACTCGAAGCATCTTTAGTGTAAGGAATACGATCATGACAGCAACAGCAACAAAAGGTAAGACAACCTTCGAGCAGATTTCCGATACAGAGCTTCGGATGTCGCGCATCTTCAATGCTCCCCGCGAACTCGTGTTCAAGGTCTGCACCGATCCGAAAGCAATTCCGAACTGGTGGGGACCTGGCTATCTGACGACGACGGTCGAAACAATGGACCTGCGTCCAGGCGGTAAGTGGCGGTTCGTCCAGCAAGATCCGCAAGGCAATGTCTTCGCCTTTAACGGTGAGTTTCGCGAAGTCGTACCGCCAGAGCGTTTCGTCGAAACCTTCGAATTCGAAGGTGCGCCGGGTGAGATCGTCGTCGATACATACGTCTTCGAAGATCTCGGCGATGGCAGGACAAAGCTGACGGCAACATCGGAATTTCCATCGGCAGAAGCGCTTCAGGGTATGAAGCAGGCAGGTATGGAAGACGGCGCAACCGAAAGCTGGGATCGTCTTGCAAAACTCGTGGAGAAACAATGAACGTAGCAGAGTACGTCGAAACGCAATTGCAATAATATTCGAAGGTGACGACAGTAGCACGATGAATACTTTTTACAAATTACTCGGAGTCGCACTTCTTGTCGTCACCGCGAATAATTTCGTCTGGTTCGCCTTGATCTACTGGGCATTTCTGACGACGCAATCGGTTATTTCGACCTCTGTGATGGCCGGCATCTTCCTGGTCATGATGGCCGGCTCGAGCTTCTGGTTCGGATCGATCGTCGATCACAATAGGAAGAAGCATGCCATGCTCGGCTCGTCAGCGGCAACGATGCTACTGTTTGCAGCGGGCCTGGCGATCTACCACGTAACTCCGGAAAGTGGCTTTCAGACGGTCTCAAGTCCAATGCTGTGGGTATTGGTTGTCGTACTCCTCGCTGGTACGATCACCGGTTCTATCTATAATATCGCGATCCCGACGCTTGTTGGCCACATTATACCGGAAGATCGCCGCGACCGTGCGAACGGCTTGTTCGGGACGACGATCGGCATTGCCTTCGCGATCACTTCCGTTGCCAGCGGTGTCGGCTATGCCTTTGGCGGCATGTCGTTTGTAATCACGGTGGGCATCATTGCAAGCGCAGTGGCGATCGGTATCCTGAGCTTTATTTCTGTCCCTGAACGGGAGATCATTCATACGAGCACCGAGCACGATGCACCTGATAAGAAGGGTAAGAAACGAGTAGACGTGCGTGGGACGATACGCATCGTGAAAAGTGTCCCCGGACTCTTTGGCCTGATCTTTTTCACGATGTTCAACAATTTCCTCGGCGGCATCTTCTTCGCACTGATGGATGCTTACGGACTCTCGCTTGTCAGCGTCGAAGTCTGGGGCTTTCTCTGGGGCATACTCAGTTGCTCCTTCATTCTTGGCGGACTTTACATTGCGAAGAAAGGACTGGGGCCGAGACCATTAAAAATTCTCTTTCGTAACAATATCATAACGTGGACGGTCTGTATCTTTTTTACGATCCAGCCGTCCATCGTCTTGCTGGGCGTAGGCGTCTTTATCTGGATGTTTTTCGTGCCGTTCATCGAGGCCATCGAGCAGACGATCTTTCAGAAGGTTGTCCCGCCCGAGCGCCTTGGCCGTGTATTCGGCTTTGCGCATTCGGTGGAGCAAACTGCATCGCCTGTCACAGCGTTTCTTATCGGTCCGATCGCGCAGCTGGTTTTCATCCCCTTCATGACAACAGGAAGCGGTGTGGAGCTCATCGGCGATGGGTTTGGCACTGGCGTTGGCAGAGGCATTGCGCTCGTATTCATGGCAGCAGGCACGCTGGGACTCCTCGTGACCCTCTTTGCAATGCGATCGAAAGCATACAAGCAGTTGTCGCTCCGTTACCAGGAAGAATCAACATAATTTTTTCATTTCATAGCACATACCATTATGGCATCACTCAATCCGTATATCAACTTCAAGGGAAACACTGAAGACGCATTCAATTTTTACAAATCTGTTTTTGGCGGCGACTTCACTGCCGTCATGCGTTTTGGCGAACTGCCGCCGATGGAAGGCGCTCCCCCGACACCAGAAGCTGCAAAGAACAAGATCATGCATATTTCGCTCATGGTCGGCTCGAGCATGCTCATGGGTTCGGACGCTGTCGAAGGCTTCGGTCCGCCGATCGCCGTTGGCAACAACTACTCCGTTTCCATCAACGCCGATTCGAAAGAGCAGGCAGATAAATACTTCAACGGTCTGGCAGCCGGAGGAAATATCGGCATGCCTATGTCCGATGCATTCTGGGGTTCGTATTTCGGTATGCTTACCGATAAGTTTGGTACGAACTGGATGATCAGTTACGGCAACGCGCAAAATAATTAACTACTTCTATGAATACTCAGGTAGCTACTGCACAGGAGTTCGTCATCGCACGAACGTTGCATGCGAGCCGGGATCTCGTCTGGAATGTGTGGACTGATGTCGAACATCTTCAGCACTGGTTCGGACCAACGGGCGTGACTATTGGCAATGGCAAACTCGATTTCCGGGTGGGCGGTACATACCACTACTCCATGCAGACGCCTGGTGCTTCCCTTATGTGGGGCAGAATGGTATTCGAAGAGATTACACCGAAAGAGCGGATCGTATGGATCAACTCATTCTCCGATCCGAACGGCGGTCTTACCCGGCCGCCGTTCGACGGAGCGTGGCCGGCTGAGATACTGACAACTGCAACGTTCGAAGAACACGACGGGCAAACGACCGTCATTATCCGATGGGAGCCACTGAATGCCTCTGTGGAGGAAGTACTTTTCTTCAATGAGGTTATCGCCGGAATGAACGAGGGCTGGAGCGGCACATTCGAACGACTTGAAGCATATCTCCATGAGGTGCGCGCATGATTGTCACGACAACCTGGACATCGTGGGCTCCTCAATTGCTGAGCCTCTTACGCATCGTCGCTGCCTTCATGTTCCTGCAGACTGGCACCGTGAAGATCTTCGCCTGGCCCGTCGGCATGCCGCCGGATAACGGTACTGCAGAATTGTTGACACAGATCGGTATCGGCGGACTCCTCGAGTTCGTCGGCGGAGTGTTGCTCCTGGTTGGTCTCTTCACCCGGCCGACCGCATTCATTCTTTCCGGAGTGATGGCCGTTGCCTATTTTCAATTTCACCAACCCGGAGGTATCTGGCCCGTAGAAAATATGGGCACGCCAGCAGTCCTCTACTGTTTTCTTTGGTTATACTATTCTGCAGTTGGCGCAGGCCCATGGAGCATCGATGCATTACGAGGAAAATCATGACATTCTCGGACTTTGTCGCAACCGACCCGCCAAATGGTCGGATTTACACCTCACTCCCCTTCCTCTCCATTGACTATTTTTGTATCGTTATTATTAACTTTCATAGGAGATAACGATCATGAATCCTGTAGTCCATTTTGAAATGGCGGCAGAAGACCGCAAGCGTATGAGTGATTTCTACGCATCGGTATTTGGCTGGCAAACCATGACCATGGGAGAAGAACTGGGAGGGTATGTCCTGGCCAATACGACCGATACCGATCAGCAGACCGGACGTCCGAAAAGTCCCGGAGCGATCAATGGGGGTTTTTATCAACGGATGCCCGATCCGAACTTCAACGCCCCGTCGGTCGTGATCAGCGTTGACAATATTGCCGATCATATGAAGAAAGTCACGAGCGCCGGTGGCAATATCATGGGCGAACCGCAGCAGATCCCCGGCGTCGGTCTTTGGGTGTCGTTCACAGACACCGAAGGAAATCGCGTCAGCATGCTTCAGCC
>JANWLI010000045.1 GCA_025450975.1 Candidatus Kapaibacterium sp.
CAAAAGAAAACGCCCTCTGCCAAAAATGCAGAGGGCGCTCCTTGAGAATTTCTACGACTGTTCGCTTACTTTTGAACGATCATCGTACCGGTTGCCTTATGCGCGCCGGCTGTGAGCACGACGGTGTAGGTACCGTTAAGAAGATTCGATGCGTTGAAAGCAGCTTCGAATGTACCAACCGAGTGCTGCTCGTTCGAAACAACAGTTGCAACTTCACGGCCCATGACATCATAGACAGCAAGGCTGACAACAGATGGCTCGGTTACCGAGTACGTGAACGTTGCAGACTTCGCTACCGGATTCGGGTAGTTCGATACTGCGACCGTCGTAGCAACAGGGCTCGTCTGCACTGCGCCCATATTCGCCGTAAGCGGGACCTGTGCTGCATGTAGGATCTTCGTCAGACTTGTGCCATCGACGCCATGGACAAGGAAGGTAACGAATGAGTTCGCAGGATTTTTGAGATCCCAGCCAGCTCTGGTGATGTCAGCGTTAACATCGAACTCAATTTCCTTGGTGATCTTTGTTCTCGGTGCAATAAGACCTTCAGAAACACTTCCTGGCGGAACTTCCAGCACCATTCCGTACTCATCCGGGTAAACATTACGCACGACTTCGTTATGCTCGTATGTATCATAGCGAACACCGCCGACATCCGTCTGCCCATAGTCGAGTCCGTCCTCGGTTACCACCGTCGTCAGGCGAAGTGCACCTTCAGCATCGGGAACGGCTTCGTTAAGTTCGATCTCAACTTTTGCTTTGAACATATTCGTTGCCGCGTCATACGACTGGCTCAATACGGTAATGTTCGCTGCTGCCTTTGGCTGGTTGTCAAGAACCTGCTGTACATAATCCAACCAGGTATTACGATAGACCATTTGCACATCCTCGCCGTCAAACATCAGACGGTTGATAGCTGCAGCCGGATAGCCGGGAATACCGAGAATATTGATCAGGTTCTGACCATCGGTGATCATCATTGGTTCGCTTCCCGAACCGCCATGATAGCTGAGGACAATGATATTCTCTTCAAATGCATCATGGAGTTCACCAAGAACGCGATGTCCATCCGGGCAGTACTGGCACCAGTCTCCGGTACCTTCTTCGACGACGACTCGTGTCGGCTGTGCATTGATGCCTTCGGGAAGGACATAGAGCATTACCGGAAGTGTTGTCGGAGTGCCAACTGGGTCATTTGTGGTGATCACCACATCGGCTTTATATGCACCAGGAGCGAGCGTTCCGGCAAATAAATTGATGTTAAATGATTCTGTCGCCAGAGCATCGACCGTGCCATTCATCTGTGATGACGTAAGCCATGCAGATGCCGTGCCAGGGATCGTAAACGATACCGTTAGCGGAACAACACCTAAGTTCTGCACAGTAAAACTAGAGATCGCAGCATTACCTGCGGCAAGGTTATGGAAGATCGGCTTTGCATTAACAATCGCTGCCGGATTTTCCGAACCGTTATTGTTAAACTTGAACGACTGCGTATTCTGGTAACCGCCTACATAATAGAGATCGTTATTCGGTCCGAATAACTGACCACCATTATAGGTTGGTACCGGGAAGCCGTAAGAAGTCTCCCATACGTCATTCGTCTCATTATAAATATAGGTGTTCGCATATCCTTCGGTGAGCGTTGGTGCGCCACCGGCAAAGACGATCTCGCCATTGGAAACGCCTGCTGATCCGCGCGTCAATGCTGCCGGAAGATCTGCGACCTTTTCCCATGCGATCGTACCGTCGGCATCGTTGGGAGTGCCCTTCCATGCCTGCGTGAGATATGCCTGCGTGCTATTACCACCCATTAAGAATATTTTTCCATTCAATACTGCGGAAGCGACGTAACGTCCCGTATAGGGTTGTTTGCTCGTCGACGTCGTCCAGGTATCGGTCGCAGGATCGTAGATCTGGATCGCAGTGATATCGGACGAGCCGTTGTTCGTGCCGCCGATCATATAGATCTTGCCACCAACCGTCGCACCTGCGAAATATCCGGACCGCGTAGCAGTCGTCAGTGCCTTCTTGGTTGTAAATGTTTCGGTAACAGGGTCGAACTCATACGTTTCTGCATTGACGGCAGCCGATTGGCCACTGACTATTAGTCCACCAACAATGTAGATCTTCCCATTAACGGTAGCTGCATAGCCGCCCCACTTGCCCTTGGGCATGAGCGCTGGGATCTTCACCCAGTCAGCCGCACCAGGAGTGTAGGAGTATGCTTCGCGTGAGCCGGTACTTGCCAGACCGCCAAATGCATAGATCTTGCCGCCGGCTTCTGCTGTCATCGGCCAACTCACGGTAACAGGTAATGGTGGAATTTCGGACCATTGTGCCTTAGCAAATGTGGTAACAAGTACTAGAGCTAAACATCCGAGAAAAAGTCGTAGATGTGTTCTCATAAGCAATCGAAAGTTAAGGTAGTAAATAGATACACTGTTAAACCAAAATCGCCTAAATAGTTTCAACGTTTCCGCCGATTTTCCTCAGGATGAAAAAGCCTTAAACCAACCCTGTTTTTCGCTTGTTTTCCTCGTCTTGACAATCTTCAACCGTTAGCATGCAACACTTTCGCCAATCGATGCTCGAGCTTATTACCGAAACTGCCACGAACCTGCCAAGCGACGTCCGCGCAGCCATGAAGAAAGCTCATGAACTTGAGACCTCTACCAACGCCAAGATCGCCCTCGATGTGATCACGACGAACATCGATATGGCATGTGAGAATGTCAGCCCGATCTGCCAGGATACCGGCATGCTGACCTTCAAGATCAAGACGCCGATCGACACGAACCAGATCCAGATGAAGAAGGACATCCACTCTGCAATCGAAGAAGCGACAAAACTTGGCAGGCTGCGCCCGAACTCCGTCAACTCGATCACCGGAAAGAACTCGGGCAACAACCTCGGGGCAGGTACACCGATCATCTACTGGGAACAGTGGGAAGAAGATGATATCGAAGTACGACTGCTAACCAAAGGCGGCGGATGTGAGAATAAGAACATCCAGTATTCGTTGCCGTCGACGATCGAACATCTTGGCAGAGCAGGCCGCGACATTGAGGGTGTAAAGAAATGTATTCTCCATGCCATCTGGCAGGCACAGGGGCAAGGCTGCTCGCTTGGCTTTATCGGCGTTGGCATCGGCGGCGACCGTACCTCGGGCTACACACTTGCAAAAGATCAGCTCTTCCGCAGACTTGACGATGTCAATCCGGACCCGGTGCTTGCAACGCTTGAAGAAGAATGTGTGCGCGAATCGAACACGCTCGGCATCGGCACCATGGGATTTGGCGGAGTGATCACCTGCCTCGGCGTCAAGATCGGCGCATACGACAGGCTGCCCGCAAGTTTCTTCGTCTCCGTCTCATACGATTGCTGGGCGTTCAGAAGACTTGGCGTTCGCATTAATACTACTGACGGCCAGATCACATCATGGCAGTATCGCGATAAAGACGAGATCAAGAAGATGGCCACCGGCGAAGGCTTTACGCTCAGCGGCACTGAGGTTGTCCTCAAAGCTCCGATCACCGAAGAGCAGATCCGAAAGATCCGCGTCGGCGATATCATTATTATCAATGGCGAAATGCATACGGGCCGCGATGCATGGCATAAGCATGTCTATTCGAATAAGAGCAAGGTGTCGTTAAAAGATGGCGTCCTCTACCACTGTGGACCGGTCGTACTGAAAAACGACGATGGCTCGTGGCGCATCACCGCTGCCGGCCCGACGACCTCTTCCCGCGAGGAGCCGTATCAGGCAGAAGTGATAGAACAGGAAGGCATCCGCGTCGTCATCGGTAAAGGCGGCATGGGCGCAAAGACGCTGGCCGGACTCAATAAGAGCGGCGCGATCTACGTCAATGCCATCGGCGGCGGCGCACAGTTCTATGCTGAGGCCATCAAGAAAGTTACCGGCGTCGACTACGAAGAGTTTGGCCTCCCCGAAGCAATGTGGCACATGGAAGTCGAGAACTTCATGGGCATCTGCACCATGGATGCAAATGAAAATTCGCTACACGATATCGTCATGACCGATAGCGGCGTACGGCTGGGAGAGCTCAACGGAAAGTAGTTTTCCCACTTGTTTTTAGTGGTGAGATGTTGTAGTTTTGTGGGGTATTGTTAATCTAACAATCCCTATGACAAACCGCAGCCCAATCACTGTATTTTTCCTTTGCATTTTCACGCTTGGTATTTACTACATTGTCTGGCTCGTAAAGACAAAAGGGGAAATGGTACGGCTTGGAGCGGATATTCCGTCTTGCTGGCTGATCATCATCCCAATAGTAAACATTTACTGGACGTGGAAATTCTGTGGCGGCGTAAGCCATGTCACTAACGGCACAAATTCACAGGCTGTGAATTTCCTTTTACTCTGGCTCCTGAGTATCATCGGTGTGGCCATCATTCAGGACTCTCTTAATAAGGTGCAAACCGCTCCGGCAGTAGCTGCAGCCTAAGGGGCATTAGCACCCGATCAAACACCTGAGAGCTATAGCTCTCCTGTTAGACTATGTATATCTTCGAATCCGAACGTCTCGGTTTTCGCCAGTGGCTTGACCGCGATATCCAGCCCTTTAGCCGGCTCAATGCCGATCCGGAAGTGATGGAGTTTTTTCCGAGTACGCAATCGAGGGAGCAGTCGGTTGCTTTCATTGAACGCGCGAAAAAATTCATCGACGACCATTCCTATGGCCTCTGGGCCGTCGATGAAAAAGCAAGCGGATCGTTCATTGGCTTTATCGGCCTGACGCAGGCAAACTTTGAAAGTCCGTTCACGCCATGTGTTGAGATCGGCTGGCGGTTGCTCAAGGAGTTTTGGAATAACGGATATGCGACCGAAGGCGCAAAGGCTTGTCTGGAATACGGATTCAATACTGCCGGTATCCCGTTGATCAACTCGTTCACGGCAGTCACTAATGTGAAATCTGAGCGCGTCATGCAAAAGATCGGCATGAAGCATATCGGCAACTTCGATCATCCGAACGTTGCCGAAGGCCATGTGCTGCGCCCTCATGTACTCTACACCATCAAGCGACCCGATTAAACCTTCACGCATTTCGACGCTCTCACTAAAAACCATCTCTTCTTTCCCTATGATAGCTCGTCTTACCTTAGCGATTCTCTTGCTGCCGATCTTCGCACAAGCGCAAATACTTACTCCAGAAGTCACGTCCTGGAAACTCAACCTTACGAATGAGCTTGGATATAAAAGTATACCGAGCAATGTGCAGCGAGTGCAATATTCGGAAGACAACGTCTATATAAGCTGTACCTGTATTCCGGGATATGACATTGGCCCGTGGACAGGAAACCCGAATGACGCCGCCAACCAGGATTTTACGTTTAAGATCACCCGCACACCAAAAGAGAACACCGGCACGAAGACGGCAACCCCGAACGGGCATATCGGCGTATGGTCGAACGGTGTGAGCATCTTTAATGCATCCGATGCACGCTCATACAACAATCAGAATGTCTGGTTTCAGAATGCACTCATCAGCGAGGGACACACATTCGACAACTGCCTCGGCCACCCTGCGCCGAATGGCGAGTATCACCATCACGTCAACCCAACCTGCTTATATGACGACGCAAACACTGTCATGCATTCCCCCATCATTGGCTACGCATTCGATGGCTTCCCGATCTACGGAGCATACGCCAATGAAAATACTGACGGCACCGGTAACATCGTGCGGATGCGAACGAGCTACCGGTTGCGCAGCATCACTTCGCGCACTACGTTAGCAAACGGTACGCAGTTAAATGCAAATCAGTACGGACCGGAAGTCTCAGCACAATCTCCGCTCGGGACCTACATCCAGGATTTCGAATTTGCCGAAGGCAGCGGCAATCTCGATATGTATAACGGAAGGTTCAGCATCACTCCCGAATACCCAGCCGGCACCTACGCTTACTTTGTGACCATCGACGCAGAAGGCGAGCCAGAGTACCCGTTCACCATCGGGCCTACATACTACGGCGTCGTGCAGGCTGGCAATACCGGCCCGCAGTCCGGGCATAACACGCCCTCAGAAACGGTGGTCACGTACGATCCGGCAGGTGGCGTTGCGCAAACTTCCGCTGGAGCAATGAGCATCTACCCCAATCCAACGACTGATGTCATCTGTATCGGTTTACCAACTATTGACGACATGCCGGAATTTATCATTCTTCGCAATAGCCTTGGTATCATTGTGCATCAGGTAGACTATGCCACGAGCAATGGCGAGATCTCCCTCGAACATCTTACTTCAGGAGTGTACTACCTTGAATGTATCTGCCAGAGTGGTCTGATATTTTCCGGGAAGATCGTAAAGCAGTGATCAGCTAATCGGGACCATGTAGTTGCCGCCAACATCTATCCTGTGCGAACGCAGGGCTGCACGGTACGACGGGAGATTAGAAGGATAGATCGAGCCGAACAAAAGCCTCCCGCCAAGCGCCGACAATTCTCGTGCAACGGCACTCTGAAGCGAATCGGCAAGTTTGCGGCCGCGGAATTTTTCGAAGAGCAGATTCTCGATCACGTAGTAGCCATCGGCGCCGAGAAATGTCATTTTCGTTACTACAAAGACACCTGCAAACTCACCACTTACATAAACTTTGTATGTAGTATGCTTTTCAACGCAGTCTCGCATGTCTTCTTCGGATTCAGCCGTCTCCGCACGCAAATAATCCGGCGAATTCTTTTCGACGATCGCGTACTCATCCCGATACTGTTCGTAAAAATCAAGTTCGTGCGCTTTTTTGATCGTGAGTGACCCTTCGACAGGTATCGAAGCAATCTCATCGATCGCACCCATAAGAATACGTTTATCGGCAGTATCTGCATCCGGAGTATACTCGTCGCTTGCAGAGGAGCAATAGAACAAGACGGCTTTGGGACTAAAGATCGCAAACTCCTTGCTCAGTAATTTCATCGCGTGCCGAAGTTGATCGCCATCGGCAAAACCTTCCGAGCGGTGGAGAATGGCGACGAACGGGCGGTTAAGATCAAGGCCACGAAAACGGATACCGGCAAGGATATCGAACCCGGTTGCCAGTTGAACATGGCGTATCATGTAGTCATTTTCCGAAGCGCCATCGACCGGACAGTGCTCACGGAAGCCGTTGGTAAGACCGGCATCTGTGCCTTTGCGAATATCCGCTTCAATCTCTGTGAGCAGATTCGCACGGATAGCATCGGACGCGCAATGCTCACGTACGAAAGGATGTACGATCTGCGCGAACTCATACGTAAGAATACGTTCTTTAACTGACTGGTCGATCAATGCGATGAAGCCGTGATCCAGGCGGCGATATCTTCAATCACGTAGAAGGGAATATGATTCGCCTCCTGATACTCTTTCGGGCTGCTCGGACCGACGCCCGTCATAAAAATATGGTTAAGACTTTCGTACGTCTTCAATGTTGCGAACGGACGACCCTTGAGCGCCTTCTCCCATAAAGCAAAATCTGTTTGCGTGACCTGATAGTCGCGCATACCCTGGAGAATAAGAGCCGGTTTTCCTAACCTCGCAGCACGTACCGGGGCGTTCTCCTGCCGGAAATCGAGGAAGTATGCAGCCGGCGCTCCGCCGACAGATGCCGGATCAAGGCTGTCTTTCGATGTAAGCCTGCGGACCTTCGCCGCCATGCTGTCAAGCATGGTTTTTTGGTATTGCATTGCTGCCGATGTGTCGGTCGTCGCAAGATATGCTGCTTG
>JANWLI010000046.1 GCA_025450975.1 Candidatus Kapaibacterium sp.
CGCAGATCCTCAAACCAGTTAGCTTTAATCATGGTGCTCCGATGCAATCGGTTTTTAGCTATCATCGTAAGGAGCATAAAAAGGAAATCGTCGGTGTCGATATCTTTCTGGATTCGATGCTTTCGACCGAGGAGATCGGCACACGTGCATCGAGCGTAAAAGTCGATGACATAGCATTACGCCTGATCACGAATCGCGGCGTTAAGGTATGGCCGGAGGGAAGACACGAAACATTTACCTCCGATCACTGGCGTCTGCAGTATATGCCCGACGATGGCAATACCGTATCGCATAAACAGATCGTCGCTCTGCTTGATGGAATTGCAAGTACGGGCCTGGATTTTGTCAAAGTCGAAACACTGTGTACATTTGATGGCCAGATCGGCTATTCATTAGCCCAAGGAGAATAATATGGCAGCATCCCCGCTAGTCGGCGTCATCATGGGAAGTACTTCGGATTGGGAGACGATGCAACATGCAGTCGAGATCCTGAAGGAGTTTGGCGTCCCGCACGAACATGAAGTTGTTTCGGCGCACCGCACACCGGACCTGATGTCTGAGTACGCAAAAAATGCTGAGAGTCGCGGCCTCGAAGTGATCATTGCCGGAGCCGGCGGCGCAGCGCACCTTCCGGGAATGACGGCTTCGCATACTGTGCTTCCTGTCCTTGGCGTACCGGTAAAGACACAAAGCATGGACGGCATCGATTCGCTGCTCTCGATCGCGCAAATGCCTGGAGGTATTCCTGTAGGCACGCTAGCAATAGGAAAGGCCGGCGCAAAGAACGCAGCGCTTCTTGCGATTGCCATTCTGGCAAATAAATATCCGGAATACCGTAAGAAGCTTCACGATTTTCGTGCGAAGCAAACCGCCGACGTACTAACTTCAGCACTGCCAGAGTGACCCCCATCCTTCCCGGCAGTACTCTTGGTATCCTCGGCTCAGGACAGCTCGGACGCATGTTCGCCCTCGAAGCAAAGCGCATGGGCTACCGCGTCCACACCTTTTCACCAGAGAAAGATTCTCCGACCGGGCAGGTTGCCGACCTTGAATTTATCGGCAGCTACGAAGATGTTGTAAGCGCCAGTGAATTTGCGAAGAGCGTCGATGTCATTACCTTTGAATTTGAAAATATCTCCAGTGACGTTGCGAAGGCGCTAGAGCGGATCGTCCCGACACGGCCGAATGCACGTTCGCTTCATATCGCGCAGAACCGGTTACGCGAAAAGACTTTTCTGCAGTATCATAAATTTCCGGTTACTCCCTTTGCGAAAGTCGATACTGAAAATTCTGTTCTGCGAGCTGTATCGGCACTGGGTCTGCCGCTCGTCTTGAAGACTGCCGGCTTCGGGTATGATGGCAAGGGCCAGAGTATTGTCCGGACTCCGGAAGAGGCGATCGCAGCGTTCAAGAAGATGGATGTCGAGGAAGCGATCGTAGAGAAGTTTATTCAATTCGACTTTGAGGTTTCGGTAGTTGCTGCTCGTGGGATCTCTGGTGACTTTGCAGCGTACCCGGCCGTTCACAACACGCACCGCAACCATGTTCTTGATGTGACGATCGCTCCCGCAATTCTCAATCCGTCACTTGAAAAAGAAGCGACAGAGATCACAAAGGGAGTGATGGAGCAGCTTGACTATGTCGGGACGCTCTGCATCGAATTTTTCGTGACCTCCGATGGCACGCTGCTTATCAACGAGATGGCGCCGCGGCCGCATAACTCCGGACACTGGACGATCGATGCCTGTGTCACCAATCAGTTCGAACAGCAGGTTCGTGCTATCTGCGGACTGCCACTTGGATCTACCGAGCAAGTTAAACCAGCAGCCATGCTGAACCTGCTTGGTGACGTCTGGTCGAATGGCGAACCGGATTGGAGCAAGGTGCTCGATGATGCCGATGCGAAGCTTCACCTCTACGGGAAAAAAGATGCGCGTCCCGGGAGAAAAATGGGACATATAACCGTTACTGCCTCGACTTCGGACGAGGCAAAGCAAAAGGTGCTGCGCCTCAAACACATCCTTGGTATCCAGGCATAAATGAGAGTTACATTATTATCTGAACCCCAATACGGCACTGTCCTGACAGAATTCTTCTCCGGGCATCCGACGATCGAACTTGTCACATCGAACGCAGAACTTGTTGTCGATACGCTCTTCTATGACCTTGAGGAAAAGTATACTGCGCTTCGCTCGTTCGAATCGCAGAATGCAATTCTGATCACCAATACACTGACGGCTCCGGCAACGGCAATTGCGCGTAACGTATCGGGATTCAAGCGCATCCTCGGCGTTCCGATCCTCCCCTCCGAGCTTGCCTCGCAGAAGGCGATCGAGTACTCCGTTCCGTTGCAGCATGAAGATACATCGAGTAATGCGGAGTTGCTCAAGTCGCTGCTGAAGAAAGATGTCGAGCGCATCGGCGATTGTGTAGCCGGTATCTTCCCGCGAACGATCGCTATGGTGATCAACGAAGCGGCATTTGCTCTGCAGGAGAATGTTGCGACGGCAGCTGACATCGATACCTCTATGCGGCTCGGGACGAATTACCCCAAAGGACCGCTTGCCTGGTGCGATGAGATCGGTGCTTATGCCGTCTGCGCTATTCTTGAAGCGCTGCAAGTCGAATACGGTCATGGCAGATATAAGATCGCGCCGACGCTCCGTCTGCATGCCGAGAGCGGTAAGAAGTTTTACGCATAGTATTACACAATAAGGAAACGTATGAAAAAGGCTTTTTTAGGAATGGGTTTACTCGGTGCGAACTTCGTTCGTGCTATGCGTAAACGTGATGAAGATGTTCAGGTCTGGAATAGAACTGCTGCAAAAGCAGCACCCCTCGCAGAAGTCGGAGCAAAAGTGTGCGCAACTCCTGCCGAGGCAGTGAAAGGTGCGAAGTATGTTCATATCTGTGTCTCGGATGATGCAGCAGTCGACAGCGTGCTGGAGCAAGCATCCGTCGGCTTTGAGCCGGGTGTCATCATCATCGACCACACAACGACGACTGCAACAGGCAATACCAAACGTGTCGCGTATTGGCAGTCGAAAGGTATCACCTTCATCCACGCTCCGGTCTTCATGGGACCGATCAGTGCACTTGAGGGCTCAGGCATCATGCTGATATCCGGCGATCAGAACGTGATCGAACAGATCGCACCTGAGTTGAAGAAAATGACCGGCGAGCTGATGAATCTCGGTGAAGATGTCAGCAAAGCTGCTGCCTACAAGCTCCTTGGCAATCACTTATTCCTTGCGATCTCTGCAGGACTAACAGATACATTCACACTTGGTAAGGCGCTTAATTTTTCACGCAATGAAGTCGCAGACCTCATCGAGCATATCGGAGCAGCCCCGATGAAAGCGCGCGTCGGGCGTCTGTTGATGGGCAATTATGACGATCCGACCTGGGAGCTGGCGATGGCGCGTAAGGATGCACGTCTCATGCATGAAGAAGCAGTACTGGCTAAGCACGAACTCATGATCATGCCTGCACTCGGCGAAGTCATGGATAAGCTTATCGCCGACGGACATGGTGCCAAGGATTGGACCGTGTTTGCAAAGAACGCAACCGCAAAACACTAATGCCACACGCTTATATTATCTCTGCCTGCAGGACGCCATTCGGAAAGTATGGCGGAGCGCTTAAAGATGTTCGTCCGGATGATCTGGCAGGTCTGGTTATCGCCGAAGCTGTGAAGCGGGCCGGCGTTGATCCGCAGGAGATCGACGATGTGATGATCGGTTGCGCAAATCAGGCCGGCGAAGATAATCGTAATATCGCCCGCATGGGAGTGCTGCTTGCCGGATTGCCTGAGCGTGTCCCGGCGACGACGATCAACCGCTTATGTGGCTCTTCGCTTGATGCGATCATTCAGGCCTCGCGTGCTGTGATGGCGGGGGAAGCAAACATCATCGTAGCAGGTGGCGTGGAGTCAATGACACGTGCCCCGTACTCGCTTCCAAAGAATGTGAGTGGCGCAGCGCTCTTCGGCAATCTTACTGCTTACGATACTGCACTTGGTTGGCGCTATCCGAATAATAAGCTTGAAGCAATGTTTCCGCTGGAGTCGATGGGCGAAACGGCGGAGAATGTTGCCGAGCAGTGGAAAGTATCACGCGAAGATCAGGATGCCTTCGCGTATGAATCGCATCAGCGTGCAATAGCCGCGCAGGAAGCCGGCAGATATGACGCTGAGATCGTCCCTGTTGCTATTCCGCAGAAGAAGGGCGATCCGATACTCATTTCAAAAGACGAACAACCGCGCCGCGACACGACGATCGAAAAGATGGCGACGCTTCCTGCAGTATTCCGTAAGGGTGGCTCGGTAACTCCGGGAAATTCGTCCAGTCTCAATGATGGGGCGAGTGCAGTTGTCGTTGTGAGCGAAGAAGTCGTCAAGAAGCTTGGTATCGAGCCGTTGGGTAGATATGTCGCCTCAGGAGTTGAGGGGCTCTCGCCCAGATGTATGGGAGTCGGGCCGATCTATGCGGTGCAAAAGATCTTGTCGCGGACCGGACTTAGCATTGGCGACATCGACCTTGTCGAGCTTAACGAGGCCTTCGCTTCGCAGAGCCTGGCTGTTATCCGTGAGTTGAAGTTGGACCCTGCAAAGGTGAATGTCAACGGCGGCGCGATCGCTATCGGGCATCCTTTGGGTGCCAGCGGGGGTCGACTGGTGGGCACCCTGCTCTATGAGATGAAGCGCCGAAATCTGCGTCGTGGGCTTGCTACGATGTGTATTGGGGTCGGCCAGGGCATTGCGGGCTTATTTGAAAGGGACTGATTATTGCCCGCAACTTCTTGAATAATCAGGGGTTTATTAGGAAGCTTCCCTCCCCTGGGCCTTTCCTAAATGAGGGGCCTAAAAAGGGACTTATATTTGTACTGGATTCGTTGATATGTTCCTGTGAAAAAAGCACTTCTTTTCATATCACTCTTTACTGTCCTTTCGGGATTCGCATTCTCCGAGGTTCTTACGTACCTGAAAGGCCGTGTCGACTCCGATGCCATCCTCATCGAGTGGCAGTCGGGCAATGAAGTCGGCGTCCTCAACTATACCGTCGAGCGCAGCGAGATCAAAGCAAACGATTTCGAAGAGCTTGGTACGTTATCTGCATCCGGAAATAACTCAGCGTATCGTTACCGCGATGCTTCTGTTAGTGAGATCGCACCGAGCGGCACTGCCGGTGGCGGTAGTAAAAAAGCTCCGCTTGCCGATCTCTACAAGTACCGCATCAAGATCAACTACGAAGAAGCGGTAAGCTACTCGCAGTCGATCACGGTAAGCCGTCCCTCCTCCGGTGTGAAACGCACCTGGGGCATGATCAAAGAGATGTTCCGCTAAGAGCGCGTGACACTGTATCTGGCCTCTTCCTCACCCCGAAGAGCACACCTCATCAAACTTCTCGGCGCACCGCATGTCGTTATACGTTCGCGTGACGTAGACGAATCGTTTGATCTATCTACTCCTCCGGATATCATCGTTCGCTCACTGGCTATTAGGAAGGCGCAGGCGATCCGCTCAGGACTTATTGCCGAAGGAAAGAGCGGGATCATCCTCGGAGCAGACACGATCGTTGTCCTTGACGGAGAAGTACTTGGTAAGCCTACCAATACAGAAGATGCGAAGCGTATGCTCCGAATGCTTAGCGGCAATACGCATACGGTGTATACCGGAATCGCTTTATTCCATGCAACCACTGGATTGCACCATAGCTTTTATGAAGCGACTGAGGTAACCTTTCGCGTGCTTGGCGATAGTGAGATCGACGACTATGTTGCAAGCGGCTCACCGCTGGACAAGGCCGGCTCCTATGGGATCCAGGACGACCACGGAGCAGTGTTCATCTCCAAGATCGTAGGCGATTACTACAACGTTGTTGGATTGCCGCTCTGCAGGTTGTATATTGAGCTTTCTAAATTCGCACCAAACGTATTCAAGCAATGAAGAGGGCCGGATCACGCACAACGCTGTTACTGCTGGCGCCGTGGATCCTTACGCTTCTTGTCTTCTGGCTCTTTCCACTCCTCTACTCGCTCTTCCTCTCGTTTACGAAGTATAAGACCCTAACGAACGAGGTTACCTGGATCGGGTTTGCGAACTACGCGAAGCTCTTCAGCGATCCGGCGTTTACACAATCCTTGCGCAACACGCTGATCTTCGTCATCGGGACGATCCCATTCACGATGATCCTGGCCCTGCTCTTTGCGGCTGCCCTGAATAATATCAAGCGGTTCCAGTACTTCTTCCGCTCGGCGCTCTTCCTGCCAAGTGTTACTTCGCTTATCGTGATCGCTCTCATTTTTACCAACCTCTACTCAGCTGATGGTTACATAAATAAACTGCTGAGTATGGCCGGCATTACCGGCTCTGACAAGGGGTGGCTGCTCGAGCCGGACTACGCGCTGCCGGCGATCATGGTGATGGATATCTGGATCTCGATCGGCTACTATACGGTGCTCTTCCTTGCGGCGATGCAAAATGTACCAAAGGATTACTATGAGGTTGCCGATCTCGAAGGCTGCACACGCTGGCAGGTGCTGTGGAAAGTCACGCTACCGCTGATCAAGCCGACGATCCTGTTCGCCGTTGTGCTCAATACGATCAAGAGCTTCCAGGTATTTGCGGAGATCTACGTGATGACTAAGGGCGGTCCACTGGGCCGGACGACCACGCTCGTGTATTCGATCTACGATAATGCGTTTGGGAAAGCCGACGGCATGGGGTATGCAAGCGCGATCGCGTACATCCTCTTCTTTATCATAGCGATATTTTCCGCTGTCGAGTTTACGATGCTGCAGGAACGGGAGAACGGCTCCAAAAAACGTCTACGGTATCTGTACCTTCGTTAGTGCTTCTTTTTCTTCGGAGCTGGCTTTGCTTTCTTAGCCGGCTTTGCAGGCTTTGCCGGTTTAGCAGCTTTCTTCCCATTTTTTACCGCGGGCTTTGCCTTTGCTTTCTCGGCCTTCGGCTTTGCTGCAGGCTTTGCGGCTTTCTTCTTAGCGTCGGTTTTCCCATTAGCAGCAGCAGCCTTCTTTCTCGACGATGAACCGAAGAGTTCTGCTTCTTCGCGGGCATCACGCTCTTCCGGTGTTTCCGTCTTTAAGGCTTCGAGGATCTCAAGTTCTTCGGGCGTTGGCGGAGCTGGCGCGCGCTTCTGAATGGTACGAGGAACCAGTGGCGGCGGAGGTGCCTTCGATACCGTGCTTACGATCTTTCCACCTGTCATCGCAGCTTCGCGCGCGATCACGAGATCGATAAATCGCTTACGGGGTATCGGCTTTAAGATCTGAAAACCTTTTCTCGTATGCTCGATGTAAAAGATGTTCTCACTTCCGTCGCTCTTTAAGATCGTTACCGTGTATTTCCCGACAGGAAGTGTTGGCACTTTCAAGAGGCTCTTGGCTGTGCCGAAGGCAGGCATCATCATGCGCGTGGCCGTCATGCCGAGAACGCGAAACACAAGGTTGCCGGGTTCGACCTTGTATCGCACGGCGATCTCGTAACGGAAACTGGAAAATTCTTTCGCAGTTTCAAAACTGAACGTCGAGTATTCGAGTCCTGTCATATCATCGATCATCTTACCGACGATACAGCGATACTCTACTTCTTTAATTGGCGGAAGTGGTTCCATGTTGCAAATTTACGAGAGTTTTAGGTTTGAGGCTTCGGCAACCGGCAGAACGCGTTGTTCGCCGGTCTGCATGTTCTTCAGGGTAACTTCACCCCGCGCAAGTTCATCGGAGCCAATAATAAGCACAAAACGGCTTTTGAGGCGGTCTGCGTCGCGCATCTGCGCCTTCATAGAGCGGCCCTGCAGATCGTACATGACGCTACTGCCGGCATTGCGGATGCCTGAGGCAAGGTCGATAAGGGTCTTCCGGGCATTCTCAGCCTGGACAGCAATGTAGCAGTCGATGGCAGGCCGTTCGGCGGCGCCGCGCATCTTTTGGAGCACAATGACCAGACGTTCGACTCCAGCTGCAAATCCAACTGCAGGCGTTTCCGGACCGCCCAGTTGCTTGATCAGTCCATCGTAGCGACCGCCGCCACACAGAGCATCCTGCGAGCCAAGGTCGGACGATGTGAGCTCGTACACTGTCCGCGAGTAGTAATCGAGGCCGCGCACTAGCGTTGGGGTGACTTCATACTTGATGCCTGCAGCATCGAGCAGCACTTTCAATTCTTCAAAGTGATCACTGTCACCTGTGTCAAGATGGTCGAGAATGGACGGCGCTTTTGCTGCAATTACCTGATCTGCCGGATTCTTCGAATCAAGAACGCGAAGCGGGTTATCTTCTAGACGACGCTTGCTGTCATCGGAAAGAGCGTCGAGATTATCCCGTAGATAAGCTACTAACTCCGAACGCCATTTTGTACGTGAGCCTTCGGAGCCAAGTGTATTAAGCTTGAGCAGGAAATTTTTGAAGCCGAGACGATTATAGACCGCAATTCCGAAAGCGATCGTCTGCAGATCGGCGAGCGGACTCGCAGCGCCCAATACTTCAACACCGAACTGATGAAACTGACGCTGTCTGCCCATCTGCGGGCGTTCATAGCGGAACATCGGAGCGCTGTTGTAATAAAATCTTTGCAGAGCTCCCTGCTGGGAGATCAGGTTATGCTCGATCGCGGACCGGACGACAGAGGCTGTAAGCTCAGGACGCAGTGCCATCTCCTCTCCTCCTTTATCGGAGAAAAGATACATTTCCTTGGAAACAATATCGGATGTTTCGCCAACGCCGCGCTTAAACAGTGCCGAAGATTCAAAAATGGGTGTGCGGATCTCGTCGAAGCCGAAGAGCCGAGCGACATCGTCAACAACTTGTTCGATCTCTAACCAGAGATACGATTCCGGTGGAAGAATATCTTTTGTGCCTCTCGGCGCCTTCAGATTCATCACTCGCCAATGCGCTCCTCTTCGGCAGCAAAAATATCCATGACTTCTTCGGAAGTCTTGGCATTCGCCAGCCGTTCGCGAGCTGCGTCGGAGTTCATCACCTTCGAAGCGCGCGATAAGAGTTTGAGACGTGTTCCGACATCGGAATCACGGCTGATCAGAAGGAGGACTAAGCGGACGGGCTCGTTATCCATCGCGTCATAATCGATCGGCTCTGCCATCGTGGCAAAGGCGATCACGATGTCGCTGACGGCATCGGTCTTTCCGTGAGGGATCGCAAACCCTTTTCCCACACCTGTACTCATGATGCGTTCACGCTCATGAATGGCCTGCGAGACTTTTTCTTTATCGAGAACAAGCGGATTGCGAGCAGCCAGGGACACCATCGCTTCCAGAAGTTCTTCCTTGGATTCGGAGGTGAGTCCGACAGAGATGTACTCTGGCTTTAAGTAGTTAATTAGCTTCATTGTAGCAGGTCCATAAAACACAAAATTACGCAGTGAGTTTAGGTGATTTTCGACTTTTATTTATCGGCCGGTCTCTGCTGTTCTAAAACCCGGCACCGGGGTTAGCGCCATCGTTAGAATATCGCGTAAATCATTGAATAACAGCATATTACTGGCCTGGCTATAAAGAACAGCGTTTACTTAGCAACAACCGGAAACTTCCCAACCGTAGTTTTCCCGTCGACTTCCAGGACGTAAACGTACATCCCGCTCGATACTAAAGCGCCGGTATCGTCACGGCCATCCCAACTGGCATACCAGCTTCCCCCGAACGGATTTGCCTGTTCTTCGGAAAACCGGACGAGTTTCATCGAGACCGTGTAGATCGTAAGCCTGGGGGGACTGACCGGAGCAGCACCAGTGGAAGTCGTTTTAACGCGGAAAGTTTGTGAGTTCTCGTGTTCACTTATGATTAGCGGGACCGGGAATGCCACAGTCTTGAGCGCATCAAATTCGATTAGAGTATCACAGAACAACGACGCGGAGGAGTACGAAGCAGTGAATGTGTTCTTCGAAGTTATTGTAACGGTTGCATTCGCATCGAAAAACTCCGTATTACGCGAGATGATAGCGAACGTTGTATCCTCACCAAATCCTGAGGCAACAATGTTCAATGATGCCGGATGGGCTGGATCTGCGCCGGAAATATCTTTGGGTACTCCTGATTCGACACGATGCACTTTCAACCTGTCTACCGCGTACTTGTCGGCATTTGGGAGGGAGGCGGTTCCACGATAGCGTCTGCCTGTCTCGACAAGTTCGGCGCCAAACTTTTTATACTCCTGGCAGAATGTAGAGCCATTCAGTCCGATGGCGTGCTCGTAAGCTTTGAGTGGATCGCCTGAAGTCTCACCATAGTTGAGCCATGCTTCATGCATAACTTCATGCCCGAAGCGTTGCTGGATAAACGTTGGCCAGATCCCCTGACTATACCCCTGATTGGGGACCTTGTCGATAACCTGATCGATGTTTGCAAAATACGGTTCGAGCCAAAACAGGAAGTCCGGCACCCATGGTGTGGAGAGCATTTCTATCCAGACGCTTGACATCTCGACGAAATTGATATCGTCGATGGCATACCCATCATTAGCTGGCCGCAATGCTCCGTAACAGGCAAATTCAACAACGTGAAAGAACTCATGCTGAATCGTGATTCGTGCAGCATCAAGACCTTTTGTGGGGGTGGTCAGGAAGTCGTTATCGATGACGATAAAACTCCGGAGCTTCATGAAGCCTGCAGGCGTCATGCCGAGTTCTCCCCCTTCAGTGTAGGCTGTGTAGCCGTAAATGCGATCAGGGAGGTTCACAATATAGATATGCCACAGTGAATCGGCAGAGGTAAATGCAGGCTTCGGAAATCCGAGTGTAACACACTGATAGCGGAATGCAGCCTCAGCTTCTTCGGCAACAAACTGGACATACTCATCTGTGACGCTGCTTTCACCCGTTTTGGTAAAATGGATGCGAAATAGTCCCAATGGTGATGTGATAGAATCAGTAGTTTGCGGTGGCACAAAGAGCGGGAGGTGGGCAAATTTGGGATGGATAGTACGTGATAATCGCGATTCAAGCATTAATTGAGTACCGCACTTGACCGGCTCCTGGGCGAACGCCGGCAGTAAGCCTATAAAAGAGTAAATAAACCAGAAAAAAGTGCAATGCAACTTCACGAACTACCGGAGTTTAGAGTCTGTTCAATATCCTAGCGAACCCTCTGGTCCTTCCCAGCTTGGATGAGTAGTTATTCATCCCGGCGTTGTAACAAACAATGGCGTTAATTCGTCATTAAATTAGTATAGAGATTACATTTAGACAAACAATGGCACAAGAAGGAAATTTTTCGAACAGAGTCCAGGATGTCATTCGCTTATCACGTGAAGAAGCCATCCGGCTTGGACATGATTACATCGGCACAGAACACCTCCTCCTCGGGATCATCAGAGAAGGCGAAGGGATCGCCGTCAAGATCCTTCGCAATCTCGGTGTCGATCTGTACAAGATCAAGAAAGCGGTCGAGGATACCGTTCGCTCCGGCGGAGCAACGCTGACGATCGGCAATATTCCGCTTACCAAGCAGGCAGAGAAAGTGCTGAAGATCACGTACCTCGAGGCAAAGCTCTATAAGAGCGAAGTCATCGGTACGGAGCACTTGCTCTTATCGCTCTTACGCGACGAAGATAATATCGCCGCACAAATTTTAAACCAGTTCAACTGCACCTACGATGGTGTCCGCGCCGAGCTCGACAACATCATCTCCGGCCGTGCCTCGGCTCCGCCGAAGCAGCAGCAGACGGAGAAAAAGTCTGAAAAGACGAAGACACCGGTGCTCGATAACTTCGGCCGCGACCTGACCAAGTACGCATCGGAAGACAAACTCGATCCGATCGTCGGCCGCGAAAAAGAGATCGAGCGCGTAGCGCAGATCCTCTCGCGCCGCAAGAAGAACAATCCGGTACTTATCGGCGAACCGGGCGTTGGCAAGACGGCTATCGCCGAAGGCCTTGCACTCCGTATCGTCCAGAAGAAGGTACCGCGCGTGCTCTTTGATAAGCGCGTCGTAACGCTCGACCTTGCAGCGCTCGTCGCAGGCACGAAGTACCGTGGCCAGTTCGAAGAGCGGATGAAGGCCGTGATGAACGAGCTTGAGAAGGCAAAGGATGTCATCCTGTTTATCGACGAATTGCATACGATCGTCGGTGCAGGCGGCGCATCAGGTTCACTCGATGCTTCGAATATGTTCAAGCCGGCGCTTGCACGCGGCGATATCCAGTGCATCGGCGCAACCACGCTTGACGAGTATCGCCAGTTCATCGAGAAGGATGGAGCGCTTGACCGCAGATTCCAAAAGATCCTGGTCAATCCGCCTTCCGTCGATGAGACTGTCCAGATCTTACGCAATATCCGCTCGAAGTACGAAGAGCATCACAATGTTCGCTACAGCGACAAGGCGATCGACTCGGCCGTGCGCCTTTCCGAGCGGTACATTACCGATCGATTCCTTCCGGATAAAGCGATCGATGTGATGGACGAAGCGGGTTCGCGCGTCCACCTTGCAAATGTTCATGCTCCGAAGAATATCGAAGATCTCGAAAAGAAGATCGAAGATATTAAAGGCCAAAAGAATCTCGTCGTTAAGACGCAGAACTTCGAGGAAGCAGCGAAACTCCGTGACATGGAGAAGAAGTATCAGCAGGAGCTTGAGTCAGCCATCGGCCAGTGGGAGCAGGAAGTTGGCCAGCAGGTTTTTGATGTATCCGATGACGATATCGCCGATGTCGTGGCCATGATGACGGGTATTCCGGTCAACAAGGTCGCACAGAGCGAAAGCATCAAGCTGCTGAATATGTCCGATGCCCTTCGCGGATCGATCGTGGGTCAGGATGAAGCTATCGAAAAGCTGTCGAAGGCGATACGCCGTACTCGCGCCGGTCTGAAAGATCCGTCACGCCCAATCGGAAGCTTTATCTTCCTTGGACCAACAGGTGTTGGTAAGACCGAGCTTGCAAAGTCTTTAGCACGCTATCTCTTTGATGCTGACGATGCACTTATCCGGATTGACATGTCGGAGTACATGGAGAAGTTCTCTGTGTCGCGCCTTGTCGGTGCGCCTCCAGGATACGTTGGCTATGAAGAAGGCGGCCAACTTACCGAGAAAGTGCGTCGTAAGCCGTATTCGGTCGTTCTGCTTGATGAGATCGAGAAAGCGCATCCGGATGTGTTTAACATCCTGCTGCAGGTACTTGATGACGGCCAGCTTACCGACTCGCTCGGACGCAAGGTCGACTTCAAGAACACGATCATTATCATGACGTCGAATGTCGGTACAAAGGACATTAAGAAGCAGCCGCGCATTGGCTTCGGTGAATCTGCTTCGGACGACGAGCATGGCAGAATGAGCAGCCAGATCGACGAGTCGATGAAGCGCCTCTTCAATCCGGAATTCCTCAATCGTGTTGACGAAACGATCGTCTTCCGTTCGCTGACGAAAGAAGATATCGTCCAGATCATCCAGATCTCGCTTGCGAAACTTCTCAAGCGCGTTGCCGAGATGGGTGTAACCGTCGAGCTTTCCGAGAAGGCACTTGCCTTCGTCGCAGATCGCGGCTTCGACAAGCAGTACGGTGCTCGTCCGCTCCGCCGGGCTATGCAGAAGTATATCGAAGATCCGATCGCCGAAGAGATCCTGAAGGGATCTGTCGTCAGCGGTTCAGTCGTCAAGGTCGACATCGCGACGAATGAGACCGAACTCTTATTCCATATCGAGAGCCCGTCGGGTGAAAGCTCGACGATGACGACAACAACCACTGCCACGATCGAAGCAGTCATGAAAGAGGCCGGCATATCGCATGCCGAAGACGTTCAACAGCAGGAGCCAAAAGGCGACGATACGATCGAGGCTAGCTAAGCTCTGTTAGAGAGTAGATAACAAAAGGCAGGCATTTCGTCTGCCTTTTTTTATTTCAGGAAATTTTGTGTGGCGAGAAATACCTGGTCTACATCGATGGCTCGAATGCAGAGAAAGTGTTCGGCAGGATCGTGTCGGAAGCATACTAGCGGACGCGTGGAGTAACTGAAGCAGGGCCTGCATTCGATCCCGGTGTGAACGACTGAGTACTGTGTCTTCCAGGGATGGAAGTAGGTTTCATTTGTAGGACCGAAGATCGCAACAGTTTTCAGTCCCAGACCTCCGGCAATGTGCATCAGAGCCGAATCGTTAGAGACAAAAACATCCATCTGCTCCATGATGGCGATCGACTCCATGATCGACTTTGTCCGTACTTCGATAATGGCATCTCCGGCAAGCTCCTTAATGATCTCATTTGCACTGACATCGTCGGGTCCGCCAAACAGCAGCACAGAAGCACCCGACTCTGCCTTGAGCCTCTTTGCAAGGGCAGCAAACTTCTCCGGTGCCCAGCGGCGCATAATGTGATTCTTGAAGAGAGCAGTGCCTGCATGAAAGCCAATGAGCGGATGGCGGCCAGTAAGATTCTTTTCCTTCAGCCATGAAGTGGCAAATTCTTTGTACTCGGTCTTGAGATGGATCTCCAGCGGCGGAAGGCTCTCCTCGACCAACGGAGCATTGATGCCGATCAAACTGAGCAGCCGGACATTCTCTTCGACACAATGAAGCGAGTCGTCCTCACCGAGCGTATCCGTGCAGAGCCCGGAAAGATTGCGCCAGTCACGCAGCTTATATCTGATCCCCAGTTTTCGTCCGGCACCGAGCAGGATGGCAAAAATATTGTATTGCCACCGATTCTGCGGATAGATATTGATCGAGATATCGAACCCATGTTTACGAAGGTTGAACAGATAGAGGAGGCCTTCGACCTTGGACGTATGGATAAAGTCGAAAAAGTGTACGTGGTCGATATTCGGATCGGCACGAAGGAGATCGCGTGTAGCGGGAAACATGACAAGCGCATGGATCTCTGCCTCCGGTCGGGCATAGCGCAACAGCCGAAACATCGGCGTCGACATAAGTGCATCGCCGATGCCGGGCAGTGCAATGACAATTATTTTTTCACGAGCCGTCACTATTGCCTTCTGAGGACGAGGAAGCCTAATGCTCCTAATGAGACTCCCAACGTAAGCAGCGTAATGAGCGAGCCGGTAGCAAACGCCTCAGACTCGTACCGCATCGTGATCGTGTGAGTGCCCTTCGGGACTTCGACCGCACGTAACGTAGTAACTGCACGGTGGAGCTTTGTTTCCTTGCCATCGACATACGCCTTCCAGGCGGGATAGTGAATCTCGGAAAAGAAGAGCACACCATTCTCTGCTGTCGTTACTGTTACCTCAAACTCATCAACACCTACTTTCACTACCTGCACAGAAGCGGCAGGATCCGGAGCAGAGATGGGAATCGATGGCTGCTCTTCAATAAGGATCGTATTCCTGAAGTCGAATGTGGCATCAGCCTTAAGCAACGCCTGTGCTTCGGCATCCGGACGTACGACCACATTGTAGTACATCTTTGCCCGAGGCAGATAGGTCGTGACTGGCTCAAAACCTGCTCCCTGTTGTCCGAGAACAACGCGCCACTTAATATTCAGGAGATCGAGCCCACCACCTGCAACTGCCATTTCCGGTGCCAAACGTCCGAGGACAAGCGGGTTATAGCCCTCCAGGAGTTGGATGCGGTCATACGCACCCTGATTGCGTTTGAGAAGCATTGCGCCTCCCTGCCGTATCTGTGCCCGACTTTGCTCTTTAGCTTGCTCTTCTTTGAGAAGCTCAACGACCTGCGGCTGTTCACGATAAGCAGCACGAGGATCTTGCTTCGATGCATTGACCTTAGAACCGTAGATAAATAGCTCAGCGAAGGTCAGGATCAAGGCTATCGAAGCCAACCCGATGCCAATGCCTTTGCGCATATATCCCATGAGTGCAACGATGATCGCGCCTATTACCGGCAGTGCAGCAAGGCTTGCAGCCCAGGAGATGGACTGCTCCATTTCTGGCGCAACCGTTGGTAAAAATGTTTTAGCACTCAGAATCCCAGCCAGTGCTAGCAACCAAACAAACGTAACCGCTCCGGCAGAAACCAACAGAGCAGTTCGCTTTTCGATCTCATTTCGTAGGAGCATCGACAAACCAACCGCCCCTAAGATGCTCATACAGAATGAAAAAAGCATCATCATGCGAGCAGGGGTACGAAGCTTATCGAAGAGTGGTAGCGAGAAGAAGATCTTATACAGGAAGAAATTATCGCCAAGAGAAAATAGAAGAGCAAGGACACTCATGCACACCAGAAACGGTACATATTTCCTTCTCCAGCCCCAGATGGATGCTGCAATACCGAGCATGAACGGGATAACGCCGATATAGGCAGCCGTTTCCCAGGAAAGGTAGTTGGCGCCATTCCAGTACGGTACTTTCGCTTCTCGGGCTGCATCCATGACACCGAACAGTCTTGGCATGACGAGCGTCAGGATATGACCAAACGAGAATGACCCGTCGACGGATTTCTCATAGGTCATGACATCGCGTCTGGACAGGTCAGCCAATTCCTGCGCTGGGAGCAATTGGATCGCAAACAATCCCAGACCAATGATGACTGGCACGGCCATGCGCAACAACATCAATGCAGAGAAAGGCGCGCCTTCTTTTTTTCTGATCCGGTAGCCGATCTCATAGAGCGCGAGAAGTCAGAGAAAGAATGTTATGAAGAGCGTCGTCTGCGGATGACCGGCAAGGTAGAGCGCACCTAAAAGCAGTCCTGCGCCAATGGCATTACGCCAACTATCAAACCCACGGTCGAAAA